>CALHAO010000367.1 GCA_937931765.1 uncultured Thiotrichaceae bacterium | reverse complement strand
ACCCTGCTGAAACACATACTGATCGGCCATCACCGGCATAGTCAGCGATACCGCCTCTTCATCGCCGCTTTCCGGAAAATAACCGTAAACATAACTACGGGCCTGTAATTCACTACGCCCCAGGAAACCGGCACGATGCTCACCAACAAAAATATCTAGCTGCTGATTCATGCTGATTAACCCTCCCCTCGTTTGAGCTGTTCCGCCTCACTCACTAAGGTGTGTAAGGTCGGACGTTTACGGGTTTGTGGTTGTGCTATCAGTTCTAAGCCCAAAACGGAACAGATGGCGATGACTTTGCGGATGCCTAATTCACTGACAGTGCCGTTTTCCAGCGCGGACAGCGTGGCACGGCTCATGCCTAGCAGTTCGCTTAGTTCTGCCTGAGTCATTTGCCGTTCTTTGCGGGTGTCTCTGATGGTAGAGCCTAGTTCATTAATATCCATGTATTATATATAGTACAAATTATTTTATTAATTCTATTATGTACTATATATAATGCAATTAAAACAGAAAACCTACATCAAACCATCAAACTGCACCGCACCATCACGCAGTGGCTTACGGTTAATCCGATGAATTAAACTAAGAATGTCTCGCTTGGCTTTGCGGTATTCTGGTGTTATGGCAGGCTCGTACTCATACACCGCACGGGCATAACGATGATCCCATTCAACCATGTCAATGCCTTTAAATCGTGAGGGACGATGATTGTATAGCTTCTCAAACCGTGTGCCCGGTATGGCTTTAAAACGTGATGCCCTGACACGATCAAACGCTTCCAGATGCTCATCCAGAAACTCACGGGTCATCATTAGATCGTCCGGCGTTTCTCCCGGATAGCCCAGCATCATCGAACTGCGCACACTCAATCCTGCTTTGTGCGCATCCTTCACAAACTGTTGATTAGTGGCAATGGTCGTGCCCTTACCCATGCGCTTGATCAGTTTCTGACTACCGGTTTCCATACCAAAACTAATCCGCGTCAGACCGGCGTCTTTTGCGGCCTGCAATGTATCATAATCCAGACCGTTTTCACCTTTGCCAACATGTACCGTACCAATCCAACGCCCACCCGGCACCACCTTCTGGAAGTTTTCAATCAGTCCACGCCATACCTCAAGATTCGAGTTCAGTTTCAGATCCAGAAAGATAAAATCCTTACTCTGATAACGCTCAGATTGCACCTTCAGCTCATTCAACACCACCTCCAGCGAACGGGAGCGATAAGTACGCCCGTTAGATGTCGTCACATCACTGCAAAAGGTACAAACTCCCCAACTACAGCCCCGTCCGGTCATGATCGGAATAATCCGATGCGGGTAAGCCTTCCAGTTAAAATCACTAAAATCCGGTATCAATAATTGATCCAAATCCTGTAGCGGCTTAGCTATTTTCACCCCTGGGCGGTGCCTCACAAACATGCCTGGAATATTACCTAAATCTTTACCCTGTATAGCCGCCAGCGCCAAATCAGCAATCACTACATCAGCTTCACCGGCAAAAATGCCAACCACACCTTCCAAATCCAGCCACTGCTTAACCGTTTCTTCAGTGCTAAAAGCCGGGCCACCTAATAAAACAGGAATACCCTGCTGCTGACCAAGGCTGGCAATTTCTTTCACCGAAGGATAATGATCAAGGTAGGCAGACAACAAAATAATATCGGGGCTATTTTCACTCAACCAATCAGCCACCATGTTCATGGTCGGCTTATGCGGGGCGGATTGCCAGCGGCTATGTGTTTTGCGCAGCGGTTCATGAAGTTTTTGCATCACCGGATGTGTGGCGAAATTAAGACGCCGCTTAACATGCTCCGACCAATTCTCCTTTTTCTCCCGCTCAATAGGGCGCGCACCGACAGTCAGGGGTGATAAGACCTTGACGTCAAAATTCGCTTTACGCAATGGGGCTACCAGGCTACCAATCGCAAGCGTTGGGTAGCGGGCAAAATTATTCAAATCAACAATTAGTATATTGGGCATTAACCGATGTTCTCTTATTTAGTTCTGTTAGTTTTATTTTTACAACACTCACACTCGTCTTTTAAGTGTAGCCAACCCCATAGAATTTACCGGCATAATTTATGGCCCATCTTAAATCTAAAAATTAGATAAATAAATCTTCTTATATCATTTTTACAGACAAGAAAAATTACCCATAATCCTTAGCACAGAAAACACAGGCTGCTTCGGAGGCCGGTATGAGCTTATTAAATGAACAACAATTTAGTCGTATATCAACAGCGGTCAATGACCTGACACCCGCTCAATTAGCCTGGGTGGGCGGCTATTTATCCGGCTTATCACTCGGCGACCACAGCAGCGGCAATAACATCATTCCGTTTCCGCAACAGATTCATGTAGCACCGGAAGCCCAGCAAGCTATCAGCACCACCATTCTTTATGGCAGCCAGACCGGCAATAGCAAAGGAATCGCTGAAAAACTGCAACAGTCCTTGCAGGCTAGCGGCCACGCCACCCAGTTAAAAAGCCTGCGTGATTACCGCCCGCAACAACTGAAGAAAGAACAGCGCGTTGTGTTTGTCATCAGCACCCACGGCAATGGCGAACCACCTGATGATGCACTGGCCCTTTTCCGCTTCATCAATAGCTCCCGCGCACCAAAACTCAATGATCTGGACTTTGCGGTACTAGCTCTGGGTGATTCCAGCTACGAAGAATATTGCCAGACAGGACAGGAACTGGATCTGCGCCTGGAAGCCTTAGGTGCTACGCGCTGGTTGAACCGCATCGACTGTGATGTTGATTTTGCTGAAGATGCCACGAGCTGGCGGCAGCAGGTACTGGAGAAAGCGGATAGTGAGAATAAACCCGCTGCTAATACCGTGCCTTTTCAGCAGCAGCCACTAAACGCTGCGATACAACAAGCCACGGTTGGTACAGCCGAATCCCCCTGGACATCAGAATTACTCAGCTTCACACCGGTCACTGATCCTGCTTCAGATAAAGACGTGCTGCACTTTGAGTTTTCACTGGAAGACAGCGGCATCACTTATCAGCCCGGCGATATTCTGGCGGTGAAGATCCGTAATGATGCCGAATTGGTCACCTCACTACTCGAACAGGCGCAGCTGGATGCTGACACTGAAATCAGCATCAAAGATAAGCCTTATAGCTTACAGGATGCACTGCTGGAAAAACTGGAAATCACCAGCCTGACCCGTCGTCAGTTACAGGCTTACGCCACACAAACCCAGCATCCCGAACTGGAAGCATTAGCCGCTGATAAATCTGCGCTGGTTGACTGGCTGGAAGCAGCCGACTGGGTGGATGTGTTAAAAGAATACCCTGCCCCGCTGGACGCACAGGCGTTGGCTGATTTATTACGCCCGCTGAAAGCCCGCGAATATTCCATTGCCTCCAGCCTAGAAGCACATCCGGAAGAAGTGCACTTACTAGTGAAGCGTGTTGAATACCAGCAAGGCGGCCGCGCACATCTGGGCGCTGGTTCTAACTGGCTGGCACATTTGCAGGAAGCTGACTCAGCAGATATTTATATCAAGCAAAATACTCACTTCCGCCTGCCGGAGAATGATGAGACTAAAGTCATTATGATTGGTGCGGGAACCGGTGTGGCTCCATTCCGAAGCTTCCTGTTTGATCGCGAAGCCAAAGGTGTTGAGGGCAATAGCTGGTTATTTTTTGGTGAGCAGCATTTCCGCACTGATTTTCTGTATCAGGCTGAGTGGTTGCAACACCTGAAAACCGGCGTGCTGGAGCGCATGGATGTAGCTTTTTCCCGTGATCAGGCTGAGAAGATTTATGTGCAGCATCGTTTGTTGGAGCAGGCTGAGAATCTGTGGGCATGGCTGAATGAGGGTGCGCATGTTTATGTGTGTGGTGATATGCACAAGATGGCTAAGGATGTGCATAACGCGCTGTTGCAGATTGCGGTTGAGCAAGGTGGTTATAGTGCTGAACAGGCTGAGCAATGGCTGGAGCAATTGATTGCTGATCGACGTTATCAGCGGGATGTTTATTGATAGCACACCCTCATTCCCATAAATGGTGCTTCGTAGCTCACCCCCCATCCCCGGCCCTTCCCTAAGCAACGTTTACAAAACAAAACGTTTGATACAAGGGGAGGAAGGGAGACAAGCAAAGCCTGCACGTAAGTCTTGTCGCTGGCACAACTAAACTCCCTTCCCCCCTTTGTGGGGGCAAGGGTTGGGGATGGGGGGAATGCTACAAAGCTGAAACAAAAAAACCCACACGGAACCTAGAAAAAAATGAAAAACACTAGCGAACTAAACCTAAAATTCAACAACCTGAACCTAACTCAATCACTACAAAACCTACGCGCCCACTTCAATGGCCGCATAGTCTTCTCCACCAGCTTAGGACTGGAAGATCAGGCCATCACCGATGCCATCTTCCGCAACGATCTGGATATTGAAGTCTTCACCCTCGATACCGGACGTAATTTTCAGGAAACCTACACCACGCTGGATGAAACCCGTAAAAAATACGGCAAACCCATCACAGCTTATTACCCACAGACTAAAGCCATAGAGGCTTATGTCAGTGAACAGGGTATCAATGCGATGTATGACTCGGTTGAGCAGCGTAAACAATGCTGTGGTATCCGCAAGATTGAACCGCTGAATCGTGCATTGGCGGGTGCTGAAATCTGGATTACCGGTTTGCGTGCTGCGCAGTCAGGCTATCGTGCTGATATGGGTTTGTTTGAGGCTGATGAGGCGCGTGGATTACTCAAGTTTAATCCGCTGCTGAGTTGGTCAACTGAACAGTTGTGGGCTTATATCCGCCAGTATGAAGTGCCGTTTAATGCGTTACATAATCAGAATTTCCCCAGTATTGGATGTGCGCCTTGTACCCGTGCCATTGCTGCCGGTGAAGATGAACGCGCCGGACGTTGGTGGTGGGAGCAGGAAGGTGCGCAGGAATGCGGGCTGCATTTTACAGGTGACAAGATAATCCGGAGAGCAGCATGAGTCATACCTTTTACAAAGCGCTGAAACCGCGTCAGATCTGTGATGCCGAGTTATTACTGAATGGTGGTTTTGCGCCACTGGACGGCTTTCTGAATGAGGCTGATTATCGCGGTGTGCTGGATAATATGCGCCTGAGTAATGGCAAGTTGTGGCCTATTCCGGTGAATCTGGCTTTTACGCCGGAGGAAGTGGCTGAGGTCAAACAAGCGAATCGTGTGGTATTGACCCTGCCGGATGGTATTGAGTTAGCCGAGCTTGAGGTCGGTGATATTTATCAGCCGGATTTGCAGGAAGAAGCCAGAAAGGTATTCGGCGCTGATGATGATAATCACCCGTTTGTACAGATCCTGCGTGAGCGGGAGGGCATGTATTACATCGGCGGCAAGCTGAAAAAACTCAATGATGTGGTGCATCCGTATTTTCCGGAGCTGCGCCACTCCCCTGCTGAGCTGAAACGTACTTTTAAGCAGTTGGGCTGGGAAAAGATTGTCGCTTTCCAGACCCGTAATCCGATGCACAAATCACATTATCACCTGACACTGCGGGCGCTCGAAGAAGCCGGTGAAGGTGCGAATCTGTTGATCCATCCGGTGGTGGGTGTGACGCAGGATGTGGATATTCATTATGACCTGCGGGTGCGTTGTTATCAGAAGTTGCTGAAACAATATCCGGAAGGTCAGGTGTATTTGTCGCTGCTGCCGCTATCTATGCGCATGGCCGGGCCACGGGAAGCGGTGTGGCATGCACTGATCCGTAAAAATTATGGGGCCACGCATTTTGTCATCGGGCGTGATCATGCCGGGCCGTCGTTCAAGCAGCAGGATGGCAGTGATTTTTACACCCCTTACGCTGCACAGGATTTATTACTGCAACATGCGGGTGAGATCGGCATTACAGTGATTAAATCCAAGCGCATTGCCTATGTGGAAGATGAGCAGCGTTACCTGAGTGACGATGAAATCCGTCCGCACCACAAAGTGTTGAATATATCCGGTACGCAGCAGCGTGAATTATTGCGCACGGGCAAACCATTACATGACTGGTTTACCTTTCCGGATATTCGTGAAGAGTTACAGAGAGAATTTGCAGCATGACTAAACCTATCCCTAAGCCGTTGAATGAAAACGCCGCCAATGGCTCTGATGTTGAGCGTATTAAAGACATCAGTAATTACCTGCGCGGTACG
>CALHAO010000366.1 GCA_937931765.1 uncultured Thiotrichaceae bacterium | reverse complement strand
TGCTCACTGATAATACGCTGCACAATGGACAAGCCTAATCCTGTGCCCTGACCAATGTCTTTGGTGGTGAAAAACGGATCAAATATTTTTTTACGGTTTTCTGCGGAAATGCCGGTGCCATTATCCCGTACCTCGATTTTTACGGAATCTTCCAGCTGCGTGGTAGTCAGTAGGATTTCACCTGATTCATCGGTTGCCTGCGCTGCATTGGTAATCAGATTCAGGAAGACCTGATTAATCGATGAGGGTGCACAGGTAATCGGACGCACATCGCCGTAATGCTTTTGCACCGATTTGTACTTAACGATGTTATTGGCGATTTTAAGCGTGCTTTCCAAACCGTCATTAACATTGAAGGCGGCCACCTTAGCGCGATCCATGCGGCTGAAATTTTTCAGGCCGGTAATGATTTCAGAAATCTCATCCATGCCATGAATACCGTCTTGCAACAAGCCAGCGGTTTCACTCATGGTTTCGTTCTCTTCCAGCATATTGCTGAGTTCACCGACCTGCTGCAGCTGTAAGCTGATTGTTTCATTACTGGAATTTTCATTGGCCAGCGTCTGGTTGAGCACGTTACAGGCATTCGCCAGTTCATTGAGTTCACCCATTCGCATCTGGGTGATTTCCAAGCCACTTTTAACATAGGCCAGCGGGGTGTTTATTTCGTGGGTAATACCAGCGACCATTTGCCCGAGTGAGGCCATTTTTTCTGATTGCACTAACTGTGCCTGTGACTCCTGCAGGTGTTTCAATGCTTCATTCAAATCGGAGGTGCGTTCGGTAACACGTTCTTCCAGGTTTTCATTTGCACTTTTTAAATCATTGAAAGCGCGTAATAGACGATAGGCAGTATAGGCGAGCAACAACAGTAATAAACCAGCAAATATCGTGAGGTAGTGGCGATATTTGTCTTGTTCTGCCAGTTTTTGTTCGAAATTCTCGCCTACCAGCTGATTGAGTTCATCGTTTAATGCAACAGTGGGTATGGCGTCCAGCCCGCTTAGAATCTCGCTTTCTATAACACGTTGCTTGAGTACCGTGCGACTGTGAGCCAGTAATACTGTGATATGTGCCTGTAAATTTTCTGCATGATTACCCTTTGTTTCATCCAGTCGGGTCAGCTGCTGTTCTATACGGGTTTTCAGTGTTTCATCGGGGGTAAGGTTGTATTTAAGTAATTCGGTTAATAACTCACTACTTTGAGTGCGGAGTGTATGCAGCTGCCAGTTTGTTGCCTCCAGTCCATTGAGCAATGGATCACTAGGCGGTGTTTCGGGGATTTTTCTGCGTTCTACCTTGGCTATTTCAGCATTTTGTGCTTCCAGCCTGCTGCTTATATCGGCTTGCAGTTGTTCGACGGCTGTCGGTAAAAAGCTCAGTGAGTTCTTAAAAATAGCATGCTGTGATTTAAAATCTTCGATCAGATTAAGCTTGTTTTGAATGGCTTCCTGAAATTTATTGACGGTGGGCAGAATGTTGGCGTTGCCTTCCAGCTGGCTGGCAAGGGTGCCGATACCATCCTTTAATTCCCTGATTAGCTTTTGCGGATTGGTTAACGGATCATAATGTTGATTACTGCCCACTTTTGAGCGTAATACATCCACATTCCACTCTGCATCCAGCTGTTTAAGTGAGCGCAGGTTATCATTCACCTGGTTGTAGGCATCACTGTTGATATTTTGTGATCGCATGTAAAGAAAACTGAGCACACCCGCTAATGCTATGAGCACTAAAACTATAATAAGGAGCGATGTGATTTTTTTCATTCGGCCTTCTCTAACTTATCTGTTTTTGATGCTTCATCCTGTTTTTCTATCGCTTCACCGGTCAGGCTTTTTAGAAAAGCAACAATGAGCGCTTTGTCTTCTTCCGAAGCCGGGCGGCCTAGCTGAAATTTAAACATGACATCCACCGCTTCCGGCAAAGTGCCCACCGTACCGTTATGGAAGTAGGGTGCAGTTAACGCGATATTACGCAAGCTGGGGACTTTAAAAACGTGTTTATCCGCCTCCCGCCCGGTGACATTAAAACGTCCGAGATCGGCTTTAGTCGGGGCATCGGCACCTTCAAAGTAATCACCCATGACACCAAATTTCTGGAACATATTACCGCCGACATTAACGCCTTGATGGCAGGCAACACAGCCATAAGATTTGAATTTTTTATAACCCAACAATTCATTGTCTGTGATGGCTGTTTCATCACCCCGGAGGTAACGGTCAAAGCGTGAAGGTGTAATGAGTGAGCGCTGAAATTCAGCAATGACAGATTCGATGTGTTCCGAAGCGAGTGGTTTATCGAAAACAGTGGAGAAATCTTTAACGAGTGTTTCGTCTTGTTCCAGCTTGCCCAAAATTTCGGCCCAGCTGGAACCCATTTCTTTAGGGTGATGTACCGGCCCGGATACTTGTTCCTCCAAGGAATTAGCGCGGCCATCCCAGAATAATCGGAAGTTGTAGGCGGTGTTAAAAATCGTCGGAGAGTTAATATCGCCTTTTTGGCCACCAATACCAATCGAGTGCTGCAGACCGTCAACACCACCTTTAGCAAGATTATGGCAACTGGCACACGACACTGTATTGTCACCTGACAAACGTTTATCACTGAACAGACGCTGGCCTAAATTGACTTTCTTCTCGTCCAGTTCTAGTTCTTCAAGACTAGGCAGGGCGCGCAAAGGCTCGTCTGCAAGTGTGGGGCTTATTGTGAATATGAATAGCAATAAAGCCTGTTGCCATTCTCTGCTGGATTTTTCCATTTTGTTGTTAGTACCTTTTCCCTAAGCACTTAAAAGAGTAGTCCAGATTTTGGCGGGTATATGTACCGTTTATAAAAAATATCAACTCAAACTGAATTTTTGTGAAAAGTTAAGGGGCAAAGTATGATTCCACAAATTGGATTTATGCGGCGCGGAAGTGCAGGTTATAGTGCTGAAATCTGATCATGAGGTGGACAGTATCGTTAAGAAATAGCCAGCTATAATCCCTTAGCTAAAATCCTGAAATGTCTGCATGGTAAAGTGCCGTGTTGTTGTTTGGCCTTACTTGCGAATCACCATGCAAGTACAGGTCGCATGAGCTAATACTTTACCGTTCTGGTTTTTCAGTGACCCTTCCGATACGCCCAGTCTTCGCGATAGATTAATTAGCTTGCTCTCAGCAATCACTTCTTCCCCCAGAGGCACCGGGCGCAGCATTTTAACCTGCAAATCAATCGTGCCATACGGAATACCGGCTTCCAGCATAGTGTGTACAGCACAACCTGTGACAGAATCCATTATCGTCGCAGCAAACCCACCATGCACGCCACCCATAGGATTCCGGTGACGTTGATCAGCAATGGCCGTGAATCTGACCAGAATCCGCGACAAGCCCCTTCCTTTAGGTGGGGGAAGGATAGCGGTTCAGGTATTCCAGCTTAATGAGGTCTATCCTGTTGCTCGATATACTGCTTCAACACCTCAATAGGTGCTCCGCCTACCGATCCTGCAAAATACGAAGGACTCCACAAAGCGCCTGATTTTTTGTTAGTCCAGTGGTATCGAACACTGGGGAAACGTTGTCGAATGCGACGGCTCGATACGCCTTTTAATGAGTTAATCAGTTTAGATAACTGCACTTT
>CALHAO010000365.1 GCA_937931765.1 uncultured Thiotrichaceae bacterium | reverse complement strand
GCGTCCGAATGTGTTCTGGATGGAGCAGATGGGTGCTACGGTAGTGCCGGTAGAAGATGGTAGTCGCACGTTGAAAGATGCGATTAATGAGGCTTTCCGTGATTGGGTCAGCAATATGGATAATACGCATTATGCGCTGGGGACTGCTTGTGGGCCGCATCCGTTTCCTGAAATGGTGAGTTGGTTCCAGTCGATTATTGGCACCGAAGCACGCGAGCAAATGTTAAACCGTACGGGACGTTTACCGGATCGGGCTTATGCTTGTGTCGGTGGTGGTTCGAATGCGATGGGTTTGTTCAGTGGTTTTATGGACGACAAAGAAGTCGAATTGATTGGCGTGGAAGCGGGTGGCCGTGGCAAAGGCATGGGCGAACATGCTGCACGGTTGGCTTATGATGATGCTACCATTGGTGTGGCGCAGGGTTATAAGACTTACTTCCTGCAAAATGATAATGGCCAGATGCAGAAAACGCACAGTGTTTCAGCGGGTCTGGATTATGTGGGTGTATCACCAATTCTGGCGGGTCTGCATGAGACCGGGCGGGTGCGTTTTGAGGCTGCTGAAGATAAAGAAGTCGTCGCTGCTATGCAATTGACGGTGAAGAAAGAAGGTCTGATTCCAGCGTTAGAAACTTCACATGCGTTTGCGCAGGCTTTTAAAGAAGCGCCTGATATGAGTTCAGATGAGATTATTCTGGTTAATCAATCCGGACGTGCTGATAAGGACATTTTCACAGTAGCCGATGCTATTGATGACCCGAAGTGGAAGGAATTTATCATCGCCAAAGCCAAGGAGTATCAAAATGCTTGAGCAAACTATTAAAGCCCGCCGTGAGCAGAAAGATTTATTGTTGATGACACATATTGTATTGGGCTACCCATCGTATGATGATTCTATGCGTTTGGTGGAAACGATGGTGGAGTCGGGTGTTGATCTGATGGAATTACAGATTCCGTTTTCTGAGCCGATGGCAGACGGGCCGGTTATTCTGCATGCTAATTCAGAGGCGCTGAATTCAGGTGCTACGGTGGAAAAGTGCCTGGAGATAGCAGAGAAAATTACCCGTCAGTTTGATATTCCGTTTTTGTTCATGACGTATTACAACATCCTGTTTAAGTATGGGGTGGAAAATTTTGCGGCAAAAATGAAAGAAATTGGTATTCAGGGGGCGATTGTGCCGGATTTACCGCCGGAAGAGGGTGCGGATTATCTGACGGCTATGCGCAAGTATGAGCTTGATCCGATTCATATTTTCACGCCGAATACTTCCGATCAGCGTATGCAGCAGTTGAATGATTGCAGTAGCGGTTTTATTTATACGGTGGCGCGTAAAGGTGTGACTGGAAAAGGTACTGACTTTTCTGCTGATCTGGAAGCGTATTTAGCACGTTGCCGTGCAGCTACAGAATTGCCGCTGGCGGTGGGTTTTGGTGTGAAGTCCAAGGCGGATGTTGATTTCCTGCGTGGCAAAGTTGATATTGCGGTAGTGGGGTCGGAGACTATCAAAATAATGGATAGGGATGGATTGGCGGCGGTTAAGCCATTTATTAAAGGCCTGATTGGGTAAAAGCCAACCTTTTGCCAGCTTGTTTGTATTAAGATAGATAAAGCCGGAATGACTCCGGCTTTATCTTTGGAGGAGAAAATCATGGCAACAACAGATACCAGCTGTTCAATTAACCCCTATTTTCAGGTTCAGGAAGGTCAACTTGATGCATTCAAGGCGCTGTGTGAGCGTTTTGTCGCGGCCAGTCATACGGAAGAAAAGTGTCAGTATTACGGTTTTGCTTTTGACGGAAATCTGGCCTATTGCCGCGAGGCTTATGCCGATGCAGAAGGTTTGTTAGCGCATCTGGATAATGTCGGTGCTTTATTGGAAGAAGCTTTTAAGATTTCTGAGATCACACGCTTGGAAATTTGTGGCCCGGAAGCAGAATTGGCCAAACTGCGGGAGCCGCTGAGTGGGCTGAATCCACAGTTTTTTGCATTAGAATGCGGCTTTAAGAAGTAATCCGGTTTGGGTGCAATACCTTCTGTCGTTGCACCCGTTCACGCCAGGTAATAATCAATCCGGCGCTGATGATAATGGCTATACCCAGTATTGCTGCCAGGTGGGGCGTTTCATCAAAAAATACAAAGCCACCCAATATAGCCAATGGCATGTATAAATACTCCAATGGCGCTATCAGGCTGGCGGGTGCATTTTGATACGCTGCGGCCAATGAAAAATGCATGGCGAGGCTACCTATAGCCACAGCGATCAGGGTTAATGTGATGGCTTGATCAGTGATGATTAGTGGGTAATTCAGGAATCCCGGCTGCTCGGCTGCTGGCAGGAAATATAGTCCCAGCATACCCGCCAATCCGACAATCATGAATACAGTGGTTAGCCAGAATGATAGGGCGAGTGCATGTTCGTTTTTGCAATATTTACGGGTGTATATCTGTGTTGCGGCATAAAAGAAACCGGCCAGTACTGGCAGTGCTGTGAACCAGTCAAAGGATGCGGCGTCTGGCCTGAGGATGAGTAGTACACCGATAAATCCGCTGAGTACACTGATGAGTCGCCATTTTCCGATTTTTTCATTGAGCATGAGCCAGGAAAGCAGCACCATAAATAACGGTGAGCTGAAAAAGCCGCCTGCGACTAAGGCTACCGGAATTGCCGCGAGTGCGGTGAAAAATGCCAGATAAGACAGGGACATCAATAAACTGCGGATGACAACCCGTTTGAAGTTCAATGGCTTAATGATCCGCAGTTGCTTCAGGGTTATCAGCAGTGGAAGTAGTAGTATCAGGCCAAAGGCTGAGCGCATGAACAATAGCTGCCAGATTGATAGGTCAGAACTAATCCACTTGGTGGCTAAATCGGTGGTTGCAATAATCGCCACACCCGTTAGTACCATTGCAACAGCGAAGGTAGTTCTATCCTCCTGGGCTGTTTTTGTAGTCGATTGTGTTGTCATGGCAGTACTCCTTAAGCTCCGGCCACCAGTGATAGTGCGATTGATAGCATAATGATGCCTATCAGAAATTCGAGTACTTTCCATGCGCCGGGTTTTTTAAA
>CALHAO010000364.1 GCA_937931765.1 uncultured Thiotrichaceae bacterium | reverse complement strand
GCGTAACTGAGTGATGAATTGTTCTAGTTGGATGTCATCATCAGCAGGCGCAAGAATTTTGTTTGATATTCTGGGGGGTATATCAGCTGAAGCGCTGAGCAGCCGCAGGTTTGTGCTGAATCCAGTAGCCGGGCGTGAGCGACCAAACAGCTTTCCGGCACCATCATAACGACCACCACGGGCAATTTCTTTACCGGTTTCTGAGGCATAAACCGCATAGACAATACCGGTGTGGTAGCTGTATCCGGAAAGCTCGGTTAAATCAATGTGCAGCTTGCAATCCGGGAATATATTCTGCAGTCGCTGACTAAGTCGGCTCAGGTATTCCAGTGACTCATGTACCGGCGGGGCAGCATTTTTCAACGCAGTTTTTGCTTGCTCCAGCATTGAAACCGGGCCATATAATAAGGGCAATTGAGCCAGCATCTCACGCACTGGCGCAGGGATGTCTGATGCATCCAACCATTCATTGATTTCAGGCAGGGCCTTGCGGGATAACATGTCAGAAAATATTTGTTCCTGCTCACTACTGAATTCGGCTTGTTTAGCCAGTTCTCTGAAAATACCGACATGACCGAGGTCAAGCGTTAGTGAACCCACTTTGCAATGTTCCAGCGTAGCCAGTAGTAATGACATGACTTCAAAGTCACTGTCGAGGCCTTCATGACCAAATAATTCTGCACCGACTTGTAAAGGAGCGCGTGTTCCTCCCTCATTTTGCGGGCGGGTGCGTAATACACTGCCAATGTAACAAAGCCGGTTGGGTTGGTCTGTTTGTAGTTTGTGAGCATCAATGCGTGCAATTTGCGGGGTCATATCTGCACGGATACCCATCATACGACCGGTTTGTTGATCGGTGACCTTAAATGTTTGTATATCAAGGTTTGAGCCGACACCAGTGTTTAATGATTTAATGTATTCAACTAATGGTGGCATGACTAACTGATAGCCCCACGTTGAGTAAATATCGAGTAACTCACGGCGCAGTGTCTCTAAACGCCACGCTTCGTCAGGCAGGGCCTCGCTAATCCCATCAGGGAGTGCCCAGTATTGATCACTAGAGGACATGTTTTATCAGTCAGTTTAAAAGAGCCATAGAATAGGCAGGCACGGGAAAGTTATCAAGGACTTTAAATTTAATAAGGCCCTCAGGGATCAACAAGAGGGCCAAAACATTGAATAAATCGTCAGTTAATACTCATACATACGATTACTGGGCAACTACTTCTTCTTTCTGAGGCTTTTGATCACGAAGGCTACCGGTTCCGGGACTGGTCTTAGGTTCTTTGTTACCAAAGAAGCGGAAGAACTCTGAATCCGGCTCCAACACCATCACATCACCCTGTTGGCCTAATGTTTTACGGTAGGCACCAAGGCTACGGTAGAAGGAGTAGAAATCGCTGTCTTGCTGATAAGCAGCAGCATAGGTTGCTGCTGACTTAGCATCACCTGTACCACGTGCTTTTTCTGAATCACGATAGGCTTCAGCCATAATAATGGTAGCTTGGCGATCTGCACCCGCTTTGATTATTTCAGCTTCCTCGGCACCACGCGCCCGGAAATCCTGAGCTACACGCATCCGTTCAGAACGCATCCGTTCAAAAACAGATTCACTGACCTGTTCAGGAAAATCAATCTTACTTACCCGTACGTCAACAACATTGATACCCAGTTGTTTGGCAGCTTCATTTGATTTGACTTCCAGGCCCTGCATGATTTCATCACGTTGCTCAGACAGTGCTTCTTCGATGGTACGGCGACTGAATTCATTCCGCAGACCGTCTTTCATAATATCTTCCAGGCGGCTGGAGGCAGCCTGCAGGCGTCCACTGGTAGCACGATAGAACATTGCTACATCAGATATTTCCCATTTCACAAAGAAATCCACCAGCACATATTTCTTTTCACCCGTCAGGAAGCGCTCAGTATTGGCATCCAGCGTCAGAATACGTTTAGGGAATTTGGTGACAGATTCAATCAGTGGCCACCTGAAGTGTAAACCAGGCTCAATTTCAGAGTTAACGATTTCACGGAACTTAAATTTAATCGCTTTTTCGCGCTGATCTACTGTATAGGCAGATGAATAGATTAAGGCTACCAATAGTAATAATGCGCCGATAATAATGTTTCTTTTAGTCTCCATTATTGACGTTCCCCTCTGTTTGCTCCGGGCTGTAAGTTGCGTTGTGCACGACCATTGGCTGTATCACTACCCTGCTGTCCCTTACTATTGATGAAAGGTGAGGCTACCTGAGCCGGAGAGGGCATATTAGCAGATCCGGAACCCGCAGAATCCAGCGGCAGGTACAGCAGATTATTACTGCTATTACTGTCCACGATGATTTTACGTGTACCGCCCATGACAGTTTCCATTGTTTCAAGGTACAAACGTTCACGGGTAACATCCGGTGCTTTACGGTATTCAGCCACCAGTTGTGTAAAGCGGGAAGCGTCACCTTCAGCCTGCGCGATCACACGATCACGGTAAGCATTGGCTTCTTCCAGTTTACGGGCGGCCTGACCACGTGCTGCCGGTACCACTTTTTTGGAGTAAGTATCCGCTTCATTTTTAAAACGGTTAGCATCCTCACGTGCGCGGTTAGCATCATCGAAAGCATCCTTAACTGCTTCAGGTGCTTCTGCATAAGTCAGGTTGACTTTAATGACCTGTAGGCCAGCTTTGTAACTGTCCAGAACGTTTTGCATTAATGTTTGGGTTTCCAGTGCAATTTGTTCACGACCTTCACGCAGAATAAAGTCCATGCTGCTACGACCCACGACTTCACGGGATGCGCTGCGCATTACCTGATAAAGCGTACCCCGGGACTGATCCCTAAGATCATCAGGCAGGAAAACATTAAAGGCATAATCTTTTGCATCCTTGACTTTGTACTGAACCGTGACCTCGATATCAACAATGTTTTCATCGATAGTCAGCATCGTACTACGGTCTTGTGCGCTTCTATTTTGCGCGACATCAACAAATTCCACCTTTTCAATCGGAGTAGGGAAATGCCAGTGCAAACCAGGGCCGGTGGTTGCATTGTATGCTCCCAGGCGCAATACCAGTGCTTCCTGGCGTGCATCAACGGTATAGAAACCGGAGAATAACCACACAGCAAACAAAACAATGGCCAGGAGGATAACGCCTTTCGCACCGGGGGCACCCATACCGGACCCACCTTCGCTATTGCCATCACCATCCTTACCCTTCCCACCAAACAAACTGTTTAGTTTCTGGTTAATTTTGTTAATGATTTCTTCGGCATCATTTGCACCTGACCCCGAACTTTTGTTTTTACCTGTCCAAGGGTCTTTTGGCTTGTTGCTACCATCGTCACCCGGTTCATTCCAGGGCATAGGAAACTCCTAAAATTAAATATAAATACGCATGTAAAATAAGTTACAGACTAAAGCCCGATGGCGCATTGTAAGCACCTGTCTGGCGGCTAGCAAGCCTGCAATTTGCTAAGTGGAGAATAACAGACTGCCAGAGTGATAACAGAACATACACGAAAAAGTCTGGGGTATTGAAATTTGTTTATGGCCGATCAAAAAAACGACTACGTAAATAGTTGTGAATCAACTATACTCCCGCCGTGAGTGTCAATTGAAAAAATGGATGTAAATCATGCAGAAAGGACTAGAAGCCAGACAAGTTCGGGCTATCTTCTTCCCTGAGCGAAAACAATTTACTTTTCACCGTATTAACATGGAGTATCTTGCTTCATTGAAGGCGATGAACCGTAATAGTATCTACGCATTATTGAATACCGGCTTGCAGGGTAACCTGCGTAAAGTAGGTGGTAATCATGATGTTTTACGTAGTTTGCGACCCCAACTTGAAGATATGGCTGGTAGTATTAACTATCAGGGCTTGCGCCTGCAAAAAGAACGGGAACATTTACGCTCCCAACTGGCGCAAAAAACCCGTGAAGGTTTTTCCGCTTACCGTGCGGAAATGGAAATAAACTTTGCTAACCAAAAGCTGAGTGAGTCACTGGCATTACAAACCACTCAGGCGCATAACAATGTATTGACGGCTGAGCATATGCTGAAGGATGCATTGAAAGTCGACTATCGTAATTACCGTGCGCATTTCGAGCTGGGTTGGACTTACCTGTTTCTGCTGGATCAGCAGGAAAAGGCAGAATTTCATCTGGCTTGTGCCACCAAAATTGCCGTGGAAGAAGGTAATCATTCTTTTGCCATTTTTGCTAAGCGCCATCTGGCTGATGTGCATTATGGTATGGGTAGATATGACGAAGCTGCGGCCAGCGCTGTTAATACCATTGAGGCCTCCAAAAAGGTAGATAGCGAATACCATTATGAGTGCGCACGTTACATGGCGGCTGCCGGTGATGTGAAAACAGCGACCCACCGTCTTGCGGCTTTAGTGGCCCAGTCGCCGGTCTATTATGTCAAAGCGCAGGTAGAGCCTGACTTTAGCCAGCATGATCGTATTCAGGAAATGCTAAGCGACCTGAAACAGGTGCGGGTAAAGCGTATCCAGCATTATGTGCAGACCACTTGGCAGAACCATCAGCTTTCGCAAATTCCTTTACCGGATATGATTGATCCGAACAGCCTGTTTCAGCAAACGTTCCGCAAACATGTCCGTGTTATGTCACAGCTACCCTATGGCACGCTGACACACCGTGAGCATCAAATTGGTGAGTTGGTCGTACAGGACTCGCAGAAGCGGATTCTGAAAGAAATCCATCAACGCTCGCGTAACTATGAAAATGTTGCTGAACTGAAGCGGCAACGTTGGTCATGGATTAATAAAATCGGCGGCATGGCGATTCATACCTCGATCGTTTTATTACTGGCCAGCCTGATGTTCTTTGCTGCACGTTATGCCGCTGCCAGCTTTGGTATGAGTGCTTTACTGAGTGCAGATAGTCTTCTGAACTACATTATAACTATTGGTCTGACGTTGATGGTAGTAGGTGTGGGATTGGTTCAGTTTGTGCCGCTTGGCTCTAAGAAGCTGTTACGCAAGCAGATTGAGTTGGATAATACGTTGAAGCTTTTGAGTGCGCCTTCCTGAAGTGGTTTCTCAAAGCTAAATCCCCCTCGTTCCCCCTTTTTCAAAGGGGGATGTTCTCCATCAAGGTATTAATTCATCTGGAGAGTACTCCCCTTTGAAAAAGGGGAGACAGAGGGGATTTAGCGTTTATAAGGGAAGCATTTTAACCCCGCTCTTTCTGGTAAGCCCACCACATAACAAACAAACCCAAGGCCAGCATAGGCAAGCTCAATACCTGCCCTTGTGTCATCCAGCCAAATGCCACATAGCCCAGATGCTCATCCGGCTGACGGAAAAACTCCACCAGAATTCGTTGTGCTGCATAAGCGGCGACAAACAAACCGGTGACAGCCCCCACAGGGCGTGAAACACGTGAAAACCACCAGAGCAGTGCAAATAATACCAGTCCTTCAAGAAACGCCTGATACAATTGAGAAGGGTGGCGTGCTACATCCAGTCCGGCTGGCGGGAAAACCATGCCCCAGGGCATATCGGTAGGCCGACCCCAGAGTTCACCATTAATGAAATTACCAATACGTCCGGCACCAAGTCCGATCGGCACTAATGGTGCAATAAAATCAGACAATTGAAAGAAGTGCACACCCCATTTTAGCGATAATGCCAGCATGGCCAGCGTCACGCCAATCAGGCCACCGTGGAAGCTCATACCACCGTCCCAGACCTGAAAAAATGACAACGGATCACCGAGAAATTCACGCAGGTTATAAAACAACATATAACCAATGCGTCCACCCAGTACCACGCCAAGTGCTCCCCAGAACATCATGTCATCGACCTGATCCGGCTTAAACAGACTGCCAGGTTTGCTGGCTCTGCGTTTACCCAGATAAAGGAATGACAGAAAACCAATCACATACATCAGCCCGTACCAATGGACTTTCAGCGGGCCAAGTGAAAGGGCAACGGGATCAAATTGGGGGTGAGTCAGCATGTGATGTCCGGGTTATTTATTATGATGAGTAAAATAATTGATAGAGTGCATCGCCGGGTTGTTCGGCGCGCATAAAGGCTTCACCGACCAGAAATGCATTGATATTATGTTCACGCATTTGTTGCACATCATTTTGGGTATGAATGCCGCTTTCTGTCACCAACAAGGTATTTTCCGGCACCAGTGGCAGTAAATCAATACTGGTTTGCAAGGAAGTTTCAAAAGTGCGCAGGTTACGGTTATTGACTCCGATCAATGGAGCATTCAATGGCAGGATACGTTCCAGTTCCTCACGGTCATGCACTTCAATCAACACGTCCATACCCAGCTCAATGGCCAGATCGTATAAACCACGCAGTTTTTCATCACTCAATGCCGAAACGATTAACAGAATACAATCTGCATTAATGGCGCGCGCTTCGTAAACCTGATAAGGATCAATAATGAAATCTTTACGAATTACCGGTAATGAGCAGGCTTCACGAGCGGCCTGTAAATAATCTTCATGGCCCTGGAAATAGTCCGCATCAGTTAAGACTGACAAACAGGCTGCGCCACCTTTTTCATAGCTGGCTGCTATGGCTGCCGGATGAAAATCAGCACGGATAACGCCCTTGCTAGGTGATGCTTTTTTTACTTCGGCAATAACAGCAGGTTCTTTGTTAGCAATTTTGCGTTGTAGCGCTGATAAAAAACCACGTGTCGTAGCAGCTTCTGCCGTTCGTTCACGCAACACCTCAATTGATGTGCTTTGTGAGCGTGTAGCTATTTCCTGTTTTTTTGTCTGAAGGATTTTCTCCAGAATATCTGCTTTGCTCATTTAAACCTTATCCGCTCAGTGTCGGGTAGTGAAATTCAGGTAGTTGTATTGGTTAATTCTGCCAGCTGCTGCATACGTTGCAGTGCGCTGCCATCAGCTATTACTATTCTGGCTTTCTCTATACCTTGCTGATGCGAGTCCGCTAGCCCTGAAACATAAATAGCCGCACCAGCATTCAGTAATACAATATCCAGCGCCGGGCCAGGCTGGTTGTTCAGTACCGATTGTATCATTGCCAGGCTTTCTTCTGCTGTTTCCACCCGCAAACTATCCAGTGATGCAGTCTGTAAACCAAAGTCTTCCGGCTTAATGACATACTCAGTTATCTCACCATCTTTGCACTCAGCTACGTGTGTCGGTGCAGCAATGCTAATTTCATCCAGCCCATCCTCAGCGTTGACGACCATGACGTGGCGACTGCCTAATTGCTGTAATACATCTGCCAGTGGTTTAACCCACTCCTTAGCAAAAACGCCTAATACCTGATTAGGTGCTTCGGCAGGGTTGGTCAGCGGCCCCAGCAGGTTGAACAAGGTTTGGACACCGAGTTCTTTGCGTGGGCCAATAGCGTGCCGCATGGCACTATGATGTTTCTGAGCAAACAGAAAACCAACACCCAGTTGATTGATGCATTCGGCTACTTTTTCAGGGGTGACATCCAAGTTTACTCCAGCAGC
>CALHAO010000363.1 GCA_937931765.1 uncultured Thiotrichaceae bacterium | reverse complement strand
TGAAAATCAACCGACTCACCATGCACTGCCTCGCGTATTAGGTGGCCAATCATCACGGGCAGCTAATGCCTCTCATGATATTTTCATCAGTGAACGCTCTATTGCTGTTGAATCCGTTTATGATTTATCCGGCGCAGGCAGAGACGGCGGCAGCGCACTTAAGGGCAAACCTGTTGAACAGAACCGAATTCTGGTATTGGAGGCGACTGACGGCACTACGTTAATTGTCCGCGCCGATAAGCTGAAACAAGATCTGGAAAGGCTCTACCCTGATCATGCCCTCAACAAAAACGGCCAGGTTAATCTACGCGCCCTATCCGACCAGGAAGCGGCGGCACGCGGACTGGGCAGCTGGATTTGGTCACAGTTATCCGTCTTAAATCTAAGCCCGGATGGCATTGTCGAAAGCGCCAAAGATAAAGCGCTGGAGTTACTAAAAGACAAACTGGGTGAAACCTCTGAAAGTATGATTTCTGCCGGTGCATCCTGGGCCGGTGCCAAAGCATTAATGTGGACGATTGAATCACGATTGGTAGGCGAACCTGGTCTGCATCACTGGCACAGCAAGCACATTCAACCCAGCGATCGGGTTGATGTAGAAAACAAATCATTACAACATGCCGCCAAAAATGATGAACCTATCCTACTGTTCATTCATGGCACAGCCTCCAGCACAACAGCTTCGTTCGGTGACTTACATACAGGTGATGATGAAGGCAACTGGGAGAACCTCACGCAAAGCTTTGCCGGGCGTGTATATGGCTATGAATACCGGTCATTTTCCAGTAGTCCGCTTGAAAATGCGCTGGCTCTGGCAAAATCACTGCCCAAAGGGGCCAGATTCTCTCTGATCACCCATTCTCAAGGCGGCTTGATTGGCGACTTATTATGCCTAGCGGATGTCGATGAGGATTTAATATCACGTTTTCAACGCAAACCTATCCTGGAAAAAGAAGGCGAATTTAAAGATAAAGAACGACCTGAAAACAAGAAGCTGCGGGAAGCTGTCGTCACTGAAGAAAAACAACAATTACGTGAACTGCACATGATCCTCAAAGAAAAACAGTTCAAAATTGATCGTTACATCCGCGTAGCAGCTCCGGCCAGCGGCACCACCCTGCTTTCAGATAATTTTGACCTATTTTTATCCAGCCTGCTCAGCCTGTTTAACTTCTCAATCAATTTAATTCCGGCGGTCGGTACAGTTGGTAGCACCGTGCTCTCTGCATTCCGCCGCATCGTGCTGGAAATTGCTGAAAAGCGCATTGATCCACAGCTTATTCCCGGCATTGAAGCCATGTTGCCCAACTCGCCATTAACGGTGCTGCTAGCTCAGGCACACCGCCGCGAAAATATCGACATGGCCGTCATCTCCGGTGATGCTGACGGCGATAGCGGTGGCTTCCTGAAGCGTATTGCGATTATGCTGACCGACTGGATTATCTTCGATCATTTTGATAATGACTTTGTCGTCGATACACAATCTATGCGCGCCGGTTTAGCCAGACGCAATAGTACCCGTGAGTACTATGCCAGCGGCCATGAAGTCAGTCACATTCATTATTTTGAACGCTTTGATACGCGCAGAGCGATCTACAAATGGATCACAGATCCTGATCCGCAAAATTTACCCATCTTCAATCCCATACCTACCGACTGTGACATTAAGCTGGATATGGCAACCCCCATTTCATCACCAGATGATGCTCGCAGCGGGCAAGTTAATTCCAATGCGCCTATCGTGTTTTATCTGCCCGGTGTCATGGGCTCACACCTGGAAATCCGCAAAGAAAACCAAGGTAGATCAGAAGGTGACCGCATCTGGTTTGACCCTTTCCATCTCGCTGCTGGCGGCATCGAACAGCTTAGTATTGATAAAAAAAATGTACTGCCGGAAGGCATCTTCCATCGCTACTACGGTGAACTGGAAAGCTACTTACAAACTGACCATGAAGTCGTCACCTTCGCTTATGACTGGCGTAAGTCCATCCTGGACAGCGCTAAATTATTAGCTAAAGAAATAAAACAAAAATTAAATGAAATCCGCGATCAACCACAGCGGCAGGTGAGTATATTAGCGCACAGCATGGGCGGGCTAGTAGTTCGCGCCATGATGACCGAACACGCAAACCTATGGGATAAAATAGTTGAGAGCGGCGGACACTTTGTCATGCTCGGTACACCGAACAATGGCTCACACCAGATGGTCGAAACACTGCTAGGTAAAAGCGGTGCAATCCGACAACTAGCTATGCTGGACTTTCAACATGATCTGCAGGAAATCATTGATGTCGTGGCTGACTATGACGGTATTCTACAGTTATTGCCGCATGATAAATTTACTGACTCTGGTGTGGAAGCTGCTGAAAGAAAAGGCCACAAAGCATTAAAGTATCACCAAACAAATGCCTGGAAACTCATCTGTGAAGAGAACCATGACAACTGGTTTGGTGTTAAATCCGGCTTAGGTGCACACCCAGATAACAACAAGCTAATTGAAACCTCCAAGTTCTGGGAAAAACTAAACCAGCACAACAAAGAAGGTGGCTTTCCACACTCTGAAAAAATCGCTTATGTTTATGGTTTGGCAGCCCATACACCTTGTGGCCTGACCCACACAAAAGACACCGCCGGAAAATGCCTGCACTTGCACGGCACGGTTCAAGGCGATGGTTCGGTTAGCTGGAAATCAGGTCAACTGGCTGGTTTACAGAAAGACCAGTATTGGTACATGCCAGTGCCACATTCCAGTCTGACGGGTACGCAGGAATACTTCTCTGCGATTGTTGATCTGGTGCGCCACGGTAAAACCCAGCAACTCTCACAAAAGCGACCACGTACCCGCAGTGCAGCCACCACCACCTACCGTTATGATGCCGGGCCGGTACTGCAACCCGGTGCTGAGGATTTGGTACTGTCCTTCTTCGGTGGCCGACCAGTCAGAGACATCAGCACAGAATCTACCTTAGTATTGGATGTCAGTGTGCGAGCGATGGATCTGCGCTTTGCCCAATGGCCGGTAATGTGTGGACATTACCTGGGTGATTCGATTGCCGGTGCAGAATATGCGATTGATCAGCACCTGCTCAATGGCGCTCTTACCCAACGAGAACGGCTCGGTATCTATGCCGGAGAGATAGGCACGAATACCATCGTCATGAACCCACGTAATCAGGAGCAACGCAAACGCGGCAGTGCCCATGGTGCGATTATTCTGGGCTTAGGCGAGTGGGACGAGATCACCACACAAAAGCTGGAAGACGCGACCTACGATGCTACGCTGGAATATTTACTGCATTCCACCGAGTGTGCCGGAAATGCAGACGGCACGGACAGTGCAGATGAAGAACTCGCTATCAACAGCCTGCTGATCTGCTGCAATTCGACCAAACATATCACCATTGGCGCATCAATCGAAGCCATTGTGCTCGGCGTATGTAAAGCAAACCAGCAATACTCCCATAACCGAGGCAAAACCCAGCCGAAACGCGCCATCAGAAAGCTGGAGTTTATCGAGTGTTATATGGACACAGCCATCAGTGCTGCGTATGCCGTTCGTGAATTGCCGCGCCGTATGGAGAAGGAATTAAGTCGCCTCAACGCCCGTATTGTGCCCACACAGGAATTGCAATTTAAACAAGGCGGCGGCACACGGGAACGCTTAAGTGACCTGAATTCAGCCACTGGTTATTGGGCACGTCTGATGGTGACTGATGCGGAACGTGCAGATAATCATTGCCCTGATGAATGTTATGACCATTGGGTATCACCGGCTATTCCGCAGAAAGTAGTGAATGCGGTTAGGCAGCAACTGGGACAATCAGGCAACGATGACAGCAAATCTCATAAATACCCAACGACAGAAGCAGCGGCCGAACGGCTGAAATATGTCTACCTGTCTGAACGCGCCCGCGCTGAAGCCGTGGTACAACAACGCCAGCCCGGACTGATTGAAGCCCTGATTAAAAAATCGATTCAGGATAGCCGCTACGACAGTGACATTTGCCGCACACTGTTCCAGTTAATGGTGCCGGTTGATTTCAAATCCACAGCCCGCCAAACCGAACAACTACTGCTGGTGTTGGATGGTTATACCGCCAACCTGCCGTGGGAAATGTTACAAGCGGACGAAGAACCATTAGCCATGCGTATGGCAATGGTGAGGCAATTGGTATCCACCCGTTACCGTCGTGTGGTCACCAGTAGTTTAAGCAAAGATGCCTGTGTTATCGGTAACCCTTCCACAGCTGACTTCTATCACCACTTTGACCTTGGCCGTGATCTGGACGAAGATGATGATCATGACCTACCCTCACTCGGGGGCGCTACCAAAGAGGCACAAAAGGTCACGGGGTCCTTGCGCAGTTGTGGTTATGAGGTCGAACACTTATATCCGGCACACCCCGATGACAGACCTTCCGATACGGCGTTGGATGTACTGAATATCCTGTTCAAAAAGCCTTACCGCATTCTGATGATTGCCGCACACGGCGAAAGCCGTATCAAAGCTCGTCGTGATGGTAAAGAGCGCACCGGTGTGGTGCTGTCTGACGGCATTATGCTGACTGCAGCAGAAATCGGCCAGATGGAAGTAGTGCCGGATCTGGTCTTCCTGAACTGCTGTCACTTAGCGAAAACAGATAACCAGCCACGTGCTTACAACCGACTGGCTTATAGCCTGTCACGTGAACTGATTGAAATGGGTGTGCGTTGTGTTATTGCCGCAGGTTGGGCAGTCAATGATGATGCCGCCCTGACCTTCTCCGGCACCTTCTTTGAGTCATTCACGGAAGGCGATACCTTTGGTAAGGCCGTCTGGAAAGCCCGTAGAAAAACCTACGATATGCACCCAGGCCTTAATACATGGGGTGCATATCAGGCTTATGGTGATCCGAATTATGTCTTGCACACTGACAAAGAAGACGACGACGATGAGGACAATTGGCAGCCGGTAGCCCCACGTGAACTGGAAGATAAACTAAAAGGTCTGGGGATAGACTTAAAACAAAGTAGCAACTCTACTGCCGGACATGTCTACGATTACCCACAGTTTGCCGGAAAAATTCAACGCATTCTGAACCGGGTGCCACTCGATTGGGCCAAAAGGCCGGGCATTCAATACATGCTGGCTGATCTTTACGGTTCCATGCTGCCAGAAGGTTTTGAACAAGCCGCCAAAGCTTACCAGCAAGCCATTATTGAGGAGGACAAAGACTGCCTGGTTCCGATTCGTGCACTGGAACTACTCGGAAACCTGGAATCCCGTCAGGCAGAAACCCTGTCAGAGAAAGCGGAAGACCAGCGGATTGCGGCAAATAAAAATGGCATTGAATCATCGGCAAAAACCAAGCTAATTAAAGAGCAGAAACGGCTGCTGAAAGAAGCGGAAATGCTGTCTGACAATGCGATTAAGCGCCTGAAAGGTTTGTTGGATATTACCCATGAAATGCACCTATTAAGTACGGTAAATACAGCTGAGCAATGCCAAACCAATGTGGAACGTTTTGCCTTATTAGGCAGCGCCCACAAGCGTAAAGCCATTATTCTGCTGCGCCAGAACAAAGTGTGGAAAAAAGAATTGCAGTCCGCCATTCACTTCTACCAAAAGGGCGAAGGTGTTTCCTTTGATCTGAACTTTAACCCGTATACCACCATTAACCGCCTGCAGCTCGAAGGCATTCTGCAAGTCACTCATGAGAGCCAGATTATCCTGGCTGAAAAAGCGCAGGCGGCGGCGCGACAAAGCTTTGTCACCTCACTGAACTTTTTTGACGGTGCAATGGCAGCGGATGCAATGGTGGCGATTTACTTGTTGAATGAAGATCATGTGCAGGATCTGGCAGGCAATCAATCCATCAAGGACTTTCTGGTTGAGTACTATTATGACTCAGTAAAAGACATCCGCTATTCCAGCAAGGAATTCAACTCGGTTACCAAACAACTGAGTTACCTGGCAATGTTCCTGAAAAGCCGTGCAAAAACCGAGTCTGAAGCAGTGGAAACAGCCAAAGTGCTCAATAAAAAGGCAGAAGTGTTAACGGCTATCGCCTCAGCGCTGCAACAGTTATGAGCCTTATGACCAGTTATACCCCTCAGCAAATTATGTGCTGATAAGCGGCAACACAGAACACCTGTCTTTTGAGCGTGAATCAAAAGGCAGGTTACCGCTAGCCCACTCAACTAATTACCCACAAACAAGTAATAAGTAGTACGAAATCATATTTCTTTATGATTCCAAAAAAATATTTCCGCCAAAAAATGTTTAATAAATAAACAGACACATTTTGAGTGCTCATTTACTGTGCTAGAGTCCCCCAAAAATTGACCACAGAGCAATATTTAGACTGAATAATAGTACTAAAAAACTTATTTGAGGGAATATGATAGTGAAAAGGGCAAAAAAAGACCTATTAAATGGTCGCTACGCACTAAAAAACTGCTTATTTGCAAACGATTTAGGGCATTTATACCACGCACGGGATACTCAACATAGCTCACCAACGTCTTTCGGCTCTCCGGTGTTGATTCATTTTATTCCCAGTCAGGCCATCAGTTACAACGACGTACCCACACTATTTAAACGCCTTCAAACAATTATAAAAACGCTCAATCACCCCATCCTGCCCGTAATGGATTACGGCTGGAACGGCACTGAAAGCTACTTTGTGATAGCTGCACCCGATTCCTGGTCAGTAAAAGTGCTGCCGGAATTACAAAGCAGTGCCCTCAGTAGCCTGCATAAAACAGCAATGACTATCAGTGGTGCTCTGCACAAAAGTGGACATACCAGCCGCAGACTGCCACCGCAAGCATTCCTGGTTATTCCGGGCGGGTTAAAATTGCTGGGCACAGCCCTGATAAAACAGCTTCAGGTTATCCAGCCAGAAAAGAACCTGCTTCCACCACCGTCCACCTACCGCATAGATAAAAAAACGGTAATCGCATCATTGGGCTTAACGATGCTGACCGGTGTGCTATTGGCACAAGGTCATGATTTTTATTTAAAATGGCAACACATTCAAACGGCAACCGTAGGCCCGGACGTTCTGAGCAAAGAACCTGTATTGCCTGAAACACAGTTTTTATCCGTACAGACCCAAGCCCCTGCCACCTCGACTTTGCTGGACAGTTCCTGGATGGGCGACCTAAGCCTGCCAACTCCTACCCTATACCATTTAGCTCAAGCCGCCCCACAGCCAAATAGAGATAAAGTAACAGCTCAGCCTCTAGTCCAGGTACCAACAGAGAAAAAACCGGTAGTGAGTGGCAATTATAAAACGCCCCACCAGCATGGTGCATTACAAACAATGACTGCATCCGAGCCAAAGAAAACCGTTATTCAAAAAACAACCAAATCAAGTGCACTTAAGAAAGTCAAAAATGCCAAGCAACCTCGAAAGGACACAAGGGGCAAAAAAAACCAACCTGCTGTAGCCGAAAAACAGCAGACACCGATACCACTCGTAGCCAAGGCTTTTCCTGAGAAGCTAGCTTCTCCTGACAAAAATACAGCTAATCAGATGATCACAACTAAACCCAGGCTCACTGCAAATGGCTTGAATAGTGAACAACTAAAAAATAAAGCTTATGCAGCACTCAGCTCTGGTGCTTTAGACGAAAAACCGGATACCGGCAGCATTTTTTACATTCGCCTGCTCAAACGAATTGACGCCAAAAACCCGCACATTCAGCGCCTGGCCCGTGGAGTGGTTTTGGCTTACCACGCTCAGGTACGCCAAGAGATAAAACAACAGCAAAAACAGGAAAGCAAACGCCTGCTGTGGGTAGCAGGAAGAGTTATAAAAGAGTTTAATCTGACACAAATGAATCAAGCCCACACTATGTTAAAACGACGCCAATCAGAATAAGTTCGTTTTATGACAAATCATATACCGATAACTGGTAATCGAGCGCGATGGTATTTATTGAGAATACCGACGCTCTAACTCTAGTACATCACCACCCATAACATTTCTTGCGCACTTCGGGTATGAATAATTGTAAATATCGTTGCTGTAAGTACTACAGAACAATGTGTAATCCGATTTGCCCCTATCAGAACATTACTATCGTAAACTTTGCGCTAAAAGTAGGCGCTGGAGCGCCAAAATTTTCGCTTCGGTCATCAGCACCTCCACTCTACTTTTGCCTTTTAATTAACCAAAAACGATCTCTAAGTAGTAGAAAATCATTTTTTCTTATGTCGGCATAAAAATACGAATCACAAAACATGAACAATAAATAAACAGCCGCATTCAATTTTTTTATTTGCCATGCTATTGTCGACAGATAGTTAAATAATGTTCAGCTTCAGGGTTAATAATATTCAGCATCAGGGTTAATAATATTCAGCATTGAACTGAATAAATAGGGTGATTGGGGATATATGAGAGATAGAAATAAAAAACTAGGCCTGTTAAATGGCCGTTACGCACTGAAAGGCTGCTTATTTGCAAGCGACCTAGGGTATTTGTACCATGCGAGAG
>CALHAO010000362.1 GCA_937931765.1 uncultured Thiotrichaceae bacterium | reverse complement strand
ATATTCCAGATTTTGGGAATGGTCGATTAAATCCGTTTTGGCTTGGCGTTGAGCAGCAAGGGCCGTATTAAAACGGCTGTCTTCATACTGTGCCTGTACGGTGTATTTGTCGGCTTGTGCCTGGTTGGCGCGTTTACACTGGCCGGTGCAGTTATTGGCTAACGAGGCAAAGCGGGCGGCTTCTGCATGGTATTGGCTGGCGCGGGAATGGGGCAGGGGGTCGGGGCGGGTGATCTTTCCCAGTACGGCGTTGAGTGTCGGCGAATTTAAAGAACGATCACGGACAAGGCTGTCTTCCCGTTCTGAACTGGTGGCCACTTCGGAGAAAATCACAAAGGTTAGGATTAACAGCGTCACCAGCAAAGCCGCCGTATTCTGGCGGACGCTGGAATACAAAGACCGTTGCCCCAGTGTGATGGCCACAGTGGCGGTCATACCGATCACCGCAAAAATCCAGTTAACCAGACCCCACAAGCGCGGATCTAAACCCCCGGCACCAAAGAAGATCAGCGCAAACGCGCCGGTTAGCAGAATGCCACCGGCCACATACAGGTTCAGCGTGAAATTATTACTGCGGTACTCGTCATAGATTTGCTCCAGCGGCTTAGTGGCCACAAGGCGCTGTATTTCATTTTCGATGGCTTGCCCTCGGGTCATGGCGTAGATAGCCAGCACCAGCACGATAATCATGGTCAGCGACAAAATTAAAAGATTCATGGTGTCACCTCCTATCAGGCCAGAACGGCTAATGTGGACAAGCCGAGCGTAAACAGCACGTCGTGCAGGTCGTAGTGATGCGTGAGGGCTTCACCGATTGACCGCACCAGCGCAAAGCCGCCGATAAGGTAAGGCAGGGTTAGAAATTTGCTGTCGTAGCTGACGGGGTTTCTTAAACCGTCGATGACGATAAACAGGAAGAACACCGCGTAGGCGGTGAGTTGCAGAATAAAACGGGTCAGATCGCCGTTCGGGGTGGCTGGTTTTATGTCGCGCACAGACGAGCGCGTGGTTTGATATGATGCGTTTTGCATGGCTCAAGTTCTCTAACAGGTGGTTGAGTTGTGAAGTCCTGCCTCAGTGTTAGCGCACTGGGGTAGGGCGTTTAGCTTAAATAGTTTGGTGTGTTTACCTCCTTGTCTGAGATAGACGTTGCCTGGCTTGTTCGTAGGATTCGCCTGGGTTGGCGTGTTTTTCTATATAGATTTTGGTGAGTTTTGGTTGTTTTGAGCTACCAGTGTTTAATGGCATTTTTAATTGTTCATCAGCCTGAAAGTGAAAAATAAGATGAGTAACGCACCGCCCTGTTTTTCGTTGTGTGTAGTTGGCTTTAAGGTCTGTGTAGGTGTTTATATCCTTTAGGGCAGGCTCAAGGACGTATTTTTTGAAATCTTTTATTGATTTATATTTTGTATCTAGGTCGAGCTGTGATTTTAAATCAACCAGCTTCACTTCTTTTTTGCTTTTCTTTACACCGTTTTCAGACTTCCATTTCTGCATTAGCTCGTAAAACCGCATCCCGTATGTGCTGTTCATGTCACTTATGGAGTAAATAGAATAGCGCGTAAATCTTCCTTCCAGCATGGATATGTACGGAATAATAGGCCCGGCAAATGTGATCATTAGCTCACCATCGCCAGGTATATAGCCAATGGAGTTGATCCAGCGTGTTTTTGTCTGCTCTAGTTTTGGGTTTCGAGGGTCAGGATTATTGATGGTTACTGAGCGGTCATAAAGTTTATCTGCGACCATTTGCAGGTCTCTGTAGGCGTTGGTCAAAACCATGTTGAAAGTGCTTGCGAACTCATGAGCGTTAACGATGAACTGCTGTTTATCATCAATTGATTGCCCTTTTTTTATCTGTGCAATACACATCAGAATCAGGCGCTGCTCGTTCAGTGATAGCCGATAGCTGGCATCAACAATGTCATTTGATTTCACTACAGACAAATTTTTCACAGTGACTACTATAGGAGGCATGCAATATTCTCCTATAATACTATAAAGGGAGCTATGTTAACAACTCCTTTATCACGATCAATTACTCCCTTTATCACGATCAATTACTCCCTTTATCACGATCAATTACTCCCTTTATCACGATCAATTACTCCCTTTATTGAGCCTGAAACCTAGCTGCCGTAGGGGTTTCAGGCGTCCCTAATCTTTAAATGTTTAATGAAGAATTAGGGGCCTGCTAAAAAACACCTGTGGATAACTTAAAAATTTCATGTTTTCCAACAGAGCCAAAAGCACAAATTAGCTACCATCAGAACTAACTTTTTTATTGAAGAACTAGACCTCCAGATGTTTGGTCTTAATTTTCGCCACTTGAGATACTTCCGTTCGCCACTTGAGGGACATTAAAAGAGAAAGCCATAACAAAATCACCTACAGCGCATACGCGAATCAGACCCCACTATCCTGACCCGTTTTGAAAAGCGATTTTGCAGGCGCAGGATTAAGTTGTTGCCAACTGATCAGCCGTGCCAGCGCTGATAAACTTTGCCTACTGAATGGTTTAGTAATCCTCAATCAGCCAGGTATCGATGGGTAACCGGTGATGTTCGATCGTGCTGTTTAGTCTGATCCAGTACTTGTAATGCTTACGGCGGGTAATGATCAGAACTACACCTGCACGTTTGCCGGTTTGGAATCCGTAATAAAGGCTTTGGCCTATGCCCTCATGCCATTTCTTACCCCAGTCGAATTCGATTGCATGGCTATTAGTCAGGCAGTCCACGCGGGTGTGGTCTGGCAGCACATGTTCTGTTTTACCTTTTCCGGCGCACCATTCCGCTTGGTAGTGTTTTTCATGCTTCTTTCCTGCTTTTTCCGCCTGTCCGGACGGGCTGCAGCCGGTGGCCAGCAAGGCGCAGAGGATGATCAGATAAAATTTAATCGGTTCTGCTTCCATTCGTAAGCGTCGATGATGCCGCGTTCGTACAAATCACCCCAGTGATAGAAGAACGGAAAAAAGTCGCTGGTGGTGTGGAGTTGGCCAGCGACGAAGAAACAAACTACCGCAATACCGCCAGCTACCATGAACTCACCGGATTCACCCGTGCGTAAACGGCCTCCCATGAGATTCCAGCGACGATCAGAGAATGGGGTAAGGGGTACACCCATAATCGTCAGTGCGTCCGCGAGAACGTGCGTGAGGCCGCCGTAGGCGAACGCTGCGATGATTCCGTGGTAATCCCATATCGCAAGGGCTGCTACGAGCGCTATGACCCAATACAGGACGATATGGGTGCTTGTGCGGTGCTCTAGCCCGGATTTCTCACGCAGTTAAAAAATAAGGCTGTCTTCATGTAAACTAAGGATCGACAAATCAACAGTTTACAATCAAAAACGAGGACAGCCTTATGTCAACACAGTGTAACGCAAATATTCTCCCTTTTCACAAGTTGGGTCGTCGTCAAGTTCAGGCAGATTTTGATGGAGGCAAGCTGAGTACAGACTGTGGTGGTCTGTTGCTGAGGGATATAGCGATCCGCACCAGGCTGTTCCCCCGCCTCACGTCGTGCTTTACGGATCACCGGGCACCTGATTTAGTCGAACACCCGTTATCCACGTTATTAAAACAGCGTATATTTGGGCTGGCACTGGGTTATGAAGATCTCAATGATCATGACACGCTGCGCCACGACCCCTTGCTGGCTGTGTTATGTGATGTAAATGACCCGGAAGGTCAACAACGTCGACATGAACGTGACCGGGGCAAAGCATTGGCGGGCAAAAGCACCCTGAACCGTTTAGAACTGACGCCTGACAAGGCTGATGAAAGCTCGCGTTACCATAAAATAGTGGCTGATCATGAGCAATTGGATGACCTGATGGTCGATCTGTTTCTGGAGGCTCATCCAAAGGCCCCCAAACGCATCACGCTGGACGTTGATGCGACCGATGATACGGTACACGGTTTACAGGAAGGACGTTACTTCAGTAAATACTACGACAGTTACTGCTACCTGCCTTTGTACATTTTTTGTGGCGATGATTTGTTGTGCGCCCGCTTGCAAACAGCAGACAAAGACCCGGCAGTGAACATTGTGGGCGAAGTGTCCCGGCTTGTCCGGCGCATTCGTGAACGGTGGCCAACGGTAACGATTCTGATTCGGGGGGATGGCGGTTTTTGCCGGGATGACCTGATGGACTGGTGTGAAAATAACGCCGTGAATTATATTCTGGGCCTCCCCAAAAACAGCCGTTTATGTGAAGCACTGAAATTGGAAAGTGTTCTGGTAAAACTGGCTCATGATCTCACGGGTGAGTCAGTAAAAACGTATGCAGAATTTCGCTATCAAACCCGAAAAAGCTGGAGCCGGGAACGCCGGGTGATTGGCAAGGCAGCCTGTTCAGAACGGGGGCAAAATCCCCGCTTTGTGGTGACAAATCTGGGCAAACGCCACTATAAGGTGGTGGATTTATACGAGACCTGGTATTGCCAGCGCGGCGATATGGAAAACCGGATTAAGGAGCAGCAGCTGGATTTATTTGCTGACCGGACATCCACACATAGCCAGCGTTCTAACCAACTCCGACTCTATTTTGCCAGTTTTGCCTACATTCTGATGCAGGCC
>CALHAO010000361.1 GCA_937931765.1 uncultured Thiotrichaceae bacterium | reverse complement strand
CTCATCTTCACTGCACACGGTGGCATCGAATTCTGCTGCCAGTGTTTTTGCTGATTCCGGAAACACATCAACAATGTGGGTGATGCGGGTACCAGGAACCCCGCGCACGGCTAGAGCATGTACTTTGCCGATCCGGCCCGCACCAATTAAACAAAAATTAAGCATTGCTGGCCTCATCTCTTTCACTTCTGTCACGTACCGCACTTATTCCATTCATACCGTTCCACCTAAAGACGCTTCCAGTGAAGCCATTTCCTGACCACCCGCCATCAAGTCCTGTAACTCATCAGGAGTGATTTCACCACGCAAGGCGGTGCCTAATGTTTTACCACGATTCAATACGGTAAACCGATCACCTACCGCCATTGCATGACGCACGTTGTGGGTGATGAATATAATGCCAATACCTGATTTGCGTACCTTGTCTACGGTCGATAATACGTTTGCGGTCTGGCGTACACCCAGTGCAGAGGTCGGCTCATCAAGAATCAATACTTTCGCACCAAAATACACCGCACGAGCAATAGCTACCGTTTGGCGTTCACCACCGGACAATGTACCTACCGCCTGATCCGGTTCGCGAAGATTGATACCCATTTTTGCCATTTCAGCCATAGTGACTTCATTGGCTTTTTTGAAATCGAAGGAGCTGAACGGGCCGAATTTCTTTTGCGGTTCGCGCCCCATCCAGAAGTTACGCGTCACTGACATTAGCGGGATCATCGCTAAGTCCTGATACACCGTTGCAATACCTGCTTCCATACCCTGACGCGGGCTACTGAAGCGTACTTCCTTGCCATCCATCAGGATCTTGCCGCTGGTAGGTTGGTGCACACCAGACATGGTTTTAATGAAGGTGGATTTACCCGCACCATTATCACCCAGCAGGCAGTGGCACTCACCGGGATTCACTGAAACAGAAACACCGGCTAACGCAATCACCGCACCAAAATGTTTTTCAATATCGACCAGTTCAATCAATGGAGTAGTCATATCAGCGTTCTCCTGTGATCATGCGGCGGATATAAGTATTCAGGATAACAGCCAGCAGCAGGATTACACCGAGGAAGACGCGGAATAATGAGCTTTCCACGCCTGCGAAAAACAGGCCTTGTTGTACTACGCCGAAGATCAATGCACCTAAGGCAGCACCGACTACTGAGCCGTAACCACCGGTTAGCAATGCGCCACCAATGACCACGGAGATAATGGCTTCAAATTCTTTTAACACGCCCCGGTCAGCCGCCGCTGAACCAAATTCCATGACCTGACAAGTCGCGAATACGGTGGCGCAAAAAGCTGAGAACATAAACATAAGGATTTTGACACGGTTTACCGGAACGCCTACATACAGTGCGGCTTGTGAATCACCACCTGCGGCAAAAATCCAGTTACCAAAACGGGTTTTTGTGAGTAACCAGTGACCGAACAAGACCAATGCAATTGCCCAGATCATTAACATGGGGATGCCTTCAACGACGGATTGTCCCGCTTTATTACCAGCGACGTATTTATCAATCAAACCGATGTCTGCCAGCCATTGGAAAAAGCCAACGAGAATTTTGCCACCGAATAACCAGGCCACAGGATCACCTGCGGTGACATCGCGCACACCGCCGATAATGGTTTTGTTGGTGCTGGTAATAGCGATGAAAATGGTCATACCGCGCAGAATATAAAGAAAGGCGAGTGTTACTATAAATGAGGGCAGGCCGGTTTTAACCACTAGATAACCATTCAGTGCCCCAATCGCCATCGCCAGTACAAAGGCAATTATAATGGCCAGCCACACCGGATAGCCCCAGGTGACAGAAAACAGGGCGATAATAATGCCGGAGAAACCAATCATTGAGCCGACTGACAGGTCAAATTCACCAGCAATCATTAATAGGCAGGCTCCCACCGCTATGACTGCAAACTGGGCGGATACTATGCCCCAGTTCATTACGCCTTCCGGGCCAAACATGCCGCTGTCGCGGGCTATGCTGAGAAAGAACATGAAGACCAGAATTACGCCGCAAATCGCGCCAAGTTCCGGTCGGATAAGGGCTTTGCGTAGTGCTGATGTTTTGCGTACGCGTTCGTCGATAGCCTCGGACATAGTGTGCCTCCGAATGAAAATGTCTGGATGGGAGTTAGAATTTTGTATGAGTGTATAAACACTCACTTGAACCCTTCACTAAAATAGAGAAGGGTCATTCAAGCTAGTTACATACTTTCCCTCAGCCTCAGGACGAGGTCTTGGGGAAGTGGAAGCAATTTGATTCAGTTAAGCATCAAATTAACGGTATTCACCCGCGTGCTTCTCAACCATTCCTAACGCATCTTTAGTGATGAAGCCAGGGCCGGAGTTGATGTTGTTACCAGGAAGAACACCGAAACGCTTGTAGTTAGCTAACACTACAACAGGCATATAAGCTTGTAAGAACGGCTGTTGGTCAATGCCCCATTGGATGGTGCCATCTTTAATGCCTTTAACGATTTCAGTACCCAGATCGAAAGTACCGAAGTAGATTTTACCGGCCATGCCGTTCTCTTTCAGTGCTTCAATCGTTGGATCAGCTGAAGTTGGCCCTAAAGTCAGTACCGCATCAACTTCATTGGCAGCCAGATAGGCTTTTACTTTGTTTTTGATTTCTGATGGATCTTGTCCGGAGTCCATCATGGAATCACCAAGTTCAACACCCAGGCCATCCGCAAAACCACGACAACGCTCAGCTACCACCGGATTTGAGATTACGTGATTAACACATAAAAACGACTTAATGCCGTCACGCTTAGCACGTTTACCGGCTGCCAGACCTGCATCATATTCTGGTTGTCCAACATACATTAATGCGCCTACTTCAGCCGCTTGCTCAGGTGTACCGGAGTTTATGATAATGACCGGAATACCTTTCGCGACAGCATTCTTGATAGGATCACTTAATACATCGAAATCAGCCAGTGTGGTGATAATGCCATCAGGATTAGAGGCAGCAGCCTGCTCAATAATTCTGGCCATATCAGCGATGTCGCCTGAAGCCGGATTACGGTATTCAACTTCAGCACCAACATGTTCGCCCGCCATTTTCAGACCGTTCTTGATGGTATTCCACCATGAATCTGAATCCGGAGCATGGCTGACAAGGACAAATTTTTCTTTTCCACCATGTGATTCAGCATGTACCGGGCTGGCAACACCTATTGCTGCAACACCGATAACGGCTGCGGCGAGTGAAGTCTTCAGATAATCTTTTAATGTTTTCATTGTTCCTCCTAATACGAATGTACGGAACAGACGTGGCAGTCTGCCCATTCAGGTTCAGATGGAATGCCGCTCCTCTTTGGGCATGCCATCCGATGCGAATAGAATAAATATTCCATAACTGTAATGCAATGGAATTTTTGTTTTATTTCTTTTTCAACGTCTTGCACTGACGTAAAGGCTCTGATTTGAATGTTCAGCTTGAGGTAGGAAAGTCTGGCATACGCTTTATCGTGCCGATATAAATAATAACAATGTATTTAAAATGAAAAATTATCTCTACTTCATCTCTACTGCCTTAAATTGCCTGATCGTGTTTTGTTTTCTCGTGACTCCGCTGCACGCAGAACAAAGTATAGCTAGACCTCAGTCTGTTGCGTTAAAGAACATTGATAACAATCTGATGGCTTTGTTAAAAAGGACTAAGCCGGTTTTCTATCCTGAGTGTAAACCAGCGCCGATGCGGGTGGGCCTTGAGGATTATCAGGATAAGCGCATGGCCTTGAGTGGACTGGAAGGCGTTTATCTCAACATCGAAGGCCTGCTTAAGTCTGCGGGTGCAAAGAAAGTCAACATGGCTGAGCAGCTCAAGGAACAAATTATTCAGCGTTTGGCAAAAGGTGGGCTAAAGCTGCTGAGCAAAGAAGAGATGTTGATTACACCGGGTCAGCCTGAAATAAGCATGTTCATGACTTTTCCTGCGCATCTTACGCCGGTTAAACAAGGAACACCGTCAATCGCTTATCGACCAGACTGTTGCACAATGGGAATCTGGACTTCATTCACGCAAGCTGGAAAAATCCTGCGTGACCCGGAAACCAGTTATAAGTTGAGCACTTGGGGTGAAGGCCATAATACGGCGGATTGTCATAATCCGGGCGGATGGATGAGTGATGTCATTCTGAAAACAGTTGAAAACTTTACTAACGAAAAAATCAAAGCTGATAAAGATTATGCTGCGCTGGTAAAAGCCAGACAGGTGAAGAGGCCGGTAGCGCCGCCGCCAACAAAGCTTGTTAAGAAGGCAGCACTTCCCACATTACCGAAAAAAGTATCCAATCCTCAGGTGCCTGTTGAATGTAATGGTGCAGTCAGGGTGTTCATTGATATGTTTGCGGCTAACCAAACCTATCTGGATAAGTCCCAAACCTATGCATTGCAACAACTGGCAGATGCGATGATTGCCTGCCCGATGTATAACTACATGATTGAAACACACTCTGACCCTCGTTCAAGCTTTGCTTACAACGAAAAATTATCAACTTTAAGGGCAGCCTCCATTCAGGGCTTTCTTCTGGGCAGAGGTGTCTCAAAACGTCGTTTTATGATGCAATCATTTGGTGAGCTGAGTCCCATTACTTTGGGCACTACGGAACAGGATTATGCGGCTAATCGACGTGTAGTGGTGCGGCCTTATCTTGCTGTGCAATAAATCTG
>CALHAO010000360.1 GCA_937931765.1 uncultured Thiotrichaceae bacterium | reverse complement strand
TTGATGCGCCGGACAATATCCAGATACGGCATGCCTGGTTTCACCATTACCATGTCAGCGCCTTCCTGAAGATCCATCGCTACTTCCCGCAACGCTTCATCGGTATTAGCCGGGTCCATCTGGTAGCTGTACTTATTTGCGCCACCGAGGTTACCTGCCGAGCCTACTGCATCACGAAACGGGCCATAAAATGATGATGCATATTTTGCAGCATACGACATAATACGCGTATTAAGATGGCCTTCCTGCTCCAGTCCATCACGTATCTGCCCTATTCTGCCGTCCATCATATCTGACGGCCCGACTATATCAGCACCTGCTTCTGCGTGTGATGCAGCCTGACGTACCAATACATCAACCGTTTCGTCATTGATAATGTAGCCGTTTTCATTCATCAACCCATCCTGCCCGTGCGAAGTAAACGGATCAAGTGCCACATCCGTCATAACACCCAGCTCGGGTACCGCATCTTTAATAGCCCTGATCGCTCGTTGCGCTAAACCATCGGGATTATAAGCCTCTTCCGCCTGATCAGATTTAGCTTCCGGTGGTGTAACAGGAAATAAAGTCATCACTGGAATACCCAACTTTGCCACCTCCTCTGCTTCACGCACCAGTAAATCAATACTTTTACGCTCGACACCAGGCATAGAAGCCACCGCTTCGCTACGATTCTCCCCTTCCAGTACAAATACCGGATAAATAAGGTCATCAGTAGTCAGGCGGTTTTCGCGCATTAAACGGCGGGAAAAATCATCGTGACGCATACGGCGCATGCGGGTGAAGGGATACATACCGGAATAATCAGCCATCTTTAGCCCTGTTAATATCAAAGAAGGACGCTGATTCTACTACCTTCCCCCATTGCAGGGGAAGGTAGACTTAAACGATCAGGATTGTTTAAAGATTTTCATAGCGACAAGCACCTGCTTCCTCCAAGGATTGAGCAGGTGAGCATTTTCCAGCGATGGCATAAACCGAAGCCATTGCGGTACGGATTGAGCCTTCCTGCCAACCAGGCGTGTGACTGATCCAGTCTCCTGCCAGGTAGAGCGCATTTATAGGCTGTTTAGCCAATACACTCCACAGAGTAACTTCTTCACCATTGTGTGTTACTTTTTCATCACCATGTTCAAATGCATGGTCTTGCCAACCACCATCCTGGTAAGGTGCATCCTGCCATGCAATTGATAACCCACGATCAAAGTAAACCATCTCAGATTTGAATTTCTCGACATCAACCGGTAGACCTCGACCAGGAATATTGTGTAGCTTCGCGCCCTGCTCTGCCGCCACATCCAAACGCGCAGACAGAGAAAGCTTGGCAAAATCTAAAGACTCAGGGCCACGGTTATAAGCGCCGGTCAACGTAGCGTTTCGAGAATGGAAATCCTGGCTGGGATACCACATTTGCGTCATGAATTCATCGGCAATCCAACTGATACCACCATAAATTTCATAATCCTCTTCAAACCAACGGCCCCGAGACTGCCAGCCCACTTTACAGGATGCTGTGTAAGGAACCTGTTTCAGGTGTTCAGAAAAATTTGCGAGTGAAAAGTCTTCGACCACTACGGCTAAACGCTTTGGCCCCATCGTCGAAACACAGAAATCGAAAACGCGATTGTGTTCAGTCCGTGCATCCCCTTCACCAGGAGTAGACCAAGTGATATCCACTTTCTCTGTACCAGCTTCTGAAATATTTTTGATTTTAGTGACCGGTGCATCGACCTGCACCAACCGTTCAATCATGCCGCCACCCGCTGCTGCAGGTAATGGTTTGGTGAGCATATTCGTCCAAATTCTATCCATGCCACCAGTAGGTTGCATCAGTGAGGTCTGCCAATAAACACGTGTATCATTAAATAAGCCAGGCTCCCAAGCTTCATCATTCAACAAGTCAGTTAGGTTAAATTGTGGGCGTATTTTACCCTCATTAAGCCAAGCACCCGGCCCTTCGCCCTGCTCATAGCCCCGACGATTTGAAATCTTATCATCCTCACCGTCAAAACCACCAAACGCTGTGAGTAACTTTCTGAACTTAGCTCTTTCCGCTTCCTCAATAGTTTCATCCAGCTTACCTTCAGCTTCCAGCTTCCTCAGTATTTTGGTCATATGTTCACGCAAACTACTCTTAACACGTCCCAGTCTTGCTGGCTCACCATCATTGAATTCGTCCTTCTGCATCAAATTCTGGCGGGTGGTAAACGTAAAAGGCTCCAGATCCACATCAAATTTGCGACAGTGATCCAGTAAAGCATTATGGAATGATGGGATACGGCCCGGCCCGGCGTTCAGATAAATATCATCGGGGTCACCGATAATGTCACCTTTTTCCCATGCATCATCGGTAAACTCACAGGTTTGAACGTGGCTTTCAAGCACGTTATTCTTGTCGTCCCGTTTTTCCTGAATGATTTGAGTATGATAAGCTGAGGCTGGAAATTTGCCGTTCTGGCGACCCAGCCAGTTAGATTTATAAGCGCCACTTGATGGACGAATAGTTTGACTGCGCCCACCCATATAAGGTGCTGCTTCAAGTACTGTTACATCAAAACCTGCTGCAGCAAGCTCCCAGGCAGCACGCAATCCGGATACACCAGCACCTAGCACTGCTACTGATTTCCCTGTGCCGGTATCGGGCGGTAGAGTGTCATGCCAATCAACTTCCGCATGAGCCATTGACATCAGGCCAGTATTTTGCATAGCATATGCAACACCTGCTACCCCCAAAGTTTGACCAATTTTTGTGAGAAATTGTCGCCTTGTTAATGCTTCCATAAATTTACCTCCATAGTTTAGAAAAAATACTCTATGCACGACTAACTTATCTAAAAACTCCGGAAGCTATTGATTTTATGATTTCCACAATGAACTCATAAGCACGCAGACAAAAAACCTTAAGTTTTTAAAATAAGGTTTTTTTGCAGAACGTACTCCGCTAGGAAAAAATGAGCCACCATATTTATTAAGGGAAAGCAAGAAGCTTAGGGGTAGTTGAAAAATTTTGCCTCACTCAGAGAAAATTGAGTATAGCAATTTAAGTATATCTTTTAAACACTTATTGATAATATAATGAACACATCAGAAAAATTTTCTAGCAAACCAAAAAGGGAAGAGATATGAACATTACCCAGCAAGACCTTGAACGCCTCTCTACAGAGGAATTAAATAACCTAATGAGCATGATCAAAAAAATACTAGAAAAAAATCGTGATAGTGAATATTCTGAAGCTAGGAAAAAGATAGATGACATTGCTCAGGCAGTGGGATTGTCTGCTACTGACTTGCTGAAAAAGACAGAGAAGCCTACCAAAGCACCATTAGAAAAAGATTATTACCCATAAAATGTCCT
>CALHAO010000359.1 GCA_937931765.1 uncultured Thiotrichaceae bacterium | reverse complement strand
TTTGGTGGCTGCGTTGGAAGGTTCAGGTTTCCCTGTTGGCGGAACACGTAACTCAATCACTACCATGTCTCACACTCAGGGTTGGTTGCACTGTGATATTCCGGGAACGGATGCGTCAGGTGTAGTGAAGTCGATGATGGATGAGCTGATTGATGAGTTCAGAAACTGGAACATGCCTAACCGTGTTCACCTGACGACTTCATGCTGTCAGATTAACTGCGGTGGTCAGGGCGATATCGCCATTAATGTTCAGCACGTTAAGCCACCAAAGATTAATCACTCGCTGGTAGGTAATGTGTGTGAGCGTCCTTCTGTGGTAGCACGTTGTCCGGTAGCTGCGATTCGCCCAGCAATGGTTGATGGTAAACCTTCACTGGAAGTGGACGAGAAAAAGTGTATTTGTTGTGGTGCTTGTTACCCACCTTGTCCACCGATGCAGATCAATGACCATCAGTACACACAGCTGGCTATCTGGATTGGTGGTAATCACTCCAATGCACGTGGTAAGCCTACGTTCCAACGTTTGGTAGCAGCGGGTATACCGAATAACCCACCACGTTGGCCGGAAGCGACGGCGATCGTGAAGAAAATCCTTAAGTGCTACAAAGAAGGTGCTAAGGATTGGGAGCGTATGAATGAATGGGTTGAGCGTATTGGCTGGCCACGTTTCTTCGAAGTGACAGGTTTGCCGTTCACTAAGTATCACATTGATAACTGGCGTGGCGCGCGTAATAACCTGAATTCTTCTACGCATATCCGTTTCTGATCTGACTGTTTAAGGACTAGCGAATGAAATTCACAATTCTGGTCAATGAAGGCCCTTATCAGCATCAGTCGTCTGATAGCGCATTGCAGTTTATCCGCGCCGCGTTGGAAAAGGGGCATGAGATTTTTCGTGTTTTCTTTTATCACGATGGCGTTAACAATGGCACGCGTTTGGCTGTTCCGCCAAAAGATGACCGTTTGATTCAAAGCGAATGGTCAACGTTGGCAGAAGAGCACGGTGTTGACTTGGTGATCTGTATTGCTGCGGCTCAGCGTCGTGGTTTGATGGATGCTGATGAAGCGAAGCGTCAGGGGTTGGATGCCAATAATATTGCACCCGGCTTCCGTATTTCCGGTTTGGGTCAGTTGATTGATGGCAACATTGAAGCTGACCGTACCATTGTGTTCGGCGACTAAGGGAGAAAATCATGAGCAAAAAATTCATGTATGTAAACCGTAAAGCGCCTTATGGCACGGTCTACGCGCTGGAATCGCTGGAAGTGGTGCTGATTGCAGCAGCATTTGAGCAGGACGTTAGTCTCGCATTTATTGATGATGGTGTTTACCAAATCGCTAAAGGCCAGGATACTAAGGGCATTGGCATGAAGGGCTTTTCTGCGACTTATAATGCGCTGGGTGATTATGACGTCAACAAGTTTTATGTTGAAAGAGAATCACTGGAAGAGCGTGGTCTGACTGAAGATGACCTGATGCCGATTGTGTACGAAGACGAAAATGATGACTGGGCCGAGAAGCCCTCTGTCAAAATCGTATCGCGTGCTGAAATGGCGCAGGTTTTGTCTGAACAAGACGTTACACTTAGTTTCTGATCAAGGGGATTATATTATGTCAATGTTGCATATCGTAAATAAGTCGCCTTTTGAGAGAAACGCGCTGGCTAGCTGTTTGGGTCACGCACTCGAAGGCGACTCTGTGCTGCTGATCGAAGACGCAGTGGTGGGTGCAATTGATGGTTCAAATTTTATTGAACAGATTAAAACAGCTATGGCTGATAAGTCTGTTTATGTGCTGGGTGCTGATTTAGCAGCACGTGGCATGCAGGAAAATCGTGTTGCTGAGGGGATTCAGATTGTTGATTATGCCGGGTTTGTTGATTTGGCTGCTAACAACGATAAAACACAAAGTTGGCTTTGATTTGAGTTTAAATATTTGAATCTAAGCATTATTTTCAAGAATTGAAATCAGGAGGCCTGACATGGCACTGGAAGTTAACGGACAAAGTATCGCGCTGGATGAAGAAGGCTATCTGGAAAACCTAAGTGATTGGACACCAGAAATCGCAACAGCATTGGCTTCAGGAGAAGACGTAGAGCTGGGCGATGAGCATTGGGATATTATCAACTTCCTGCGTGAATATTATGAAGAATACCAAATCGCGCCTGCGGTTCGTGTTCTGACTAAAGCAGTAGGTAAGCGTTTGGGTAAAGATAAAGGTAACTCAAAGTACCTTTATAGCCTGTTTCCTTATGGGCCTGGTAAGCAGGCTTGTAAGTATGCGGGATTGCCTAAGCCTACTGGCTGCGTTTAACGGCTTAAATAAACCCTTTCCGTCTCCCCACCCCGTTTTTTAAAACGAGGGAATTCAAAGGGGAGTGCCTTCCAGTAAAAAGTAAGCGGTGACTGGAGGGTATCCCCCTTTGTAAAAGGGGGAGCAAGGGGGATTTATTCTCAACTCATTTATAAATTTCTCAGAACTCTCCCCTAGAGCCCTGTCAATAAAGTCATCACAGGTTTTCAGAAGAGATTTCTATTAGGAGTGGATCGTGACATTCGTAAGTATCCTTTACGGACTGTTGTTCTGGATTGCGACGCTGATACTAGTCATTGGTGTCGGTCGTAAAATTTATCAGTACTCAAAAGTCCCTGCACCATTAAAGATTCCTACGACACCCGCGCCTATTACCCGTGGTGGTGTGGTTTGGCGGATGTTTCGTGAAGTTGTCTTCTTCGAAAGTTTGTTTCGTGCCAGCAAATTCACCTGGCTATTTGCCATGTTATTTCATATGGCATTGTGGTTGGTTCTGATTCGCCACACACGCTATTTCATGGATATGAATGCGGTGCTGTTGTTCATGCAGCCGTTTGGTAAGTATGCCAGTTTTGCGATGATTGCTGGCTTGGTGGGCTTGTCGGCGCGGCGTATTTTTGTGGATCGGGTGCGTTATATCTCAGCGCCGTCTGATCATCTGATGCTGTTGTTACTCATTCTGATCGGTGCGTCCGGCATGATGATGACCTTCGTGCAAAAGGTGGATGTGACACAAGTTAAGGCATTTTTTCAGGGTCTGATGTATTTCGATTGGCAGCCATTACCAGCT
>CALHAO010000358.1 GCA_937931765.1 uncultured Thiotrichaceae bacterium | reverse complement strand
AATGGTGCCCGGGGCCGGACTCGAACCGGCACGGTGTTGCCACCGAGGGATTTTAAGTCCCTTGCGTCTACCAATTTCGCCACCCGGGCTAGGGGTGTTTTTGATCTTTTAAATGGAGGCTAGGGTCGGAATCGAACCGGCGTGGACGGATTTGCAATCCGCTGCATAACCACTCTGCCACCCAGCCATCAAAATATCAAAAATTTGGAGCGGGAAACGAGATTTGAACTCGCGACCCCAACCTTGGCAAGGTTGTGCTCTACCACTGAGCTATTCCCGCATTATATGGTAATAAAAAAAGCTCCACCAACTAGGAGCTTTCTTGAAATCTGGAGCGGGAAACGAGATTTGAACTCGCGACCCCAACCTTGGCAAGGTTGTGCTCTACCACTGAGCTATTCCCGCTAAACAGGCTGCGAATATTAATGGCAGCCCGAGTTACTGTCAAGCCAATTCAGGTAATTTTTCACTCAAAAAATCATTCAGCCGACCAACGTAATAAAATGCGGCGTTAGCTGCCCCTTTATCTGATTTTTCAGTTCACAGCCGCTTTCGCTGAGTCGAGCATTTTAACCAGTTCTGCTGCCGGGCGATAACCAGGGATCAACGCACCGCTTGCTGTTACCAGCGCCGGTGTACCAGATACGCCGACTTTCTTACCTAATGCAAAATGATTGGCAACAGGGTTGTCACAGCTCTTCACATCAGCCGCTTCGCCATCCTTCGCTTTAGTCAGCGAGTCTTGCTTATCTTCAGCGCACCAAATGTTGACCATTTGCTTATAACCACCAGAACCGACACCGGCACGTGGGTAAGCCAGATAATTAACCGTTACGCCCGCTTCATTTAACTTTGGAACTTCTTTATGTAGTTTGGTGCAGTAAGGGCAGGTCACATCGGTGAACACTGATAATACGTGTTTCTCTTCGCCTTTGGCCTTAAAGGTGATGGCACCTTCCGCCTCATTGCCGGTCATTTCGGTTTTACGTGCAGTAGTACGTGCATCTTCGGATAAATTGGTGCGGGTGCTGCCATCAATCATATCGCCGCTAAAGAAATAACGACCGTCTTTACTGACATAAATGAGTTCCATGCCAAAAGATGCCTGATAGATGCCTTCAATTGGCGTTGCAGTAATCGCGTCCGGCACATCACCAAACAACGGCTTGAGCTTTTCGCCCAGCGCTTTTGTGTCGATACTTTCTGCTACTGCCAGCCCGCTTATCAGAGTGCTGCTCATTAATGCACTCAAGATCAATTTTTTATACATAAGAATTATTCCAGATATTATTAATTTAATGGTTTCCAGCAAGATAAACGTTATTTACTGAAAACCAGATGCATGGCTGATTAGCACATAACATCCTTAAAATTGAACATAACATAACCCAAATACAGACACGAGTTACTATCCTGTAATGTTCGGTGTCACTCAAGCAGCATAGCAAGTGCTATGCGTATTTACCCACGAGGGTGATGTTGCTGGTGAATGTCCTGTAACCGTGCTTTGGCAACGTGCGTATAAATTTGCGTTGTTGATAAATCACTGTGGCCTAATAACATTTGCACCACCCGTAAATCAGCCCCATGATTTAATAAATGTGTTGCGAAGGCGTGGCGTAAGGTATGCGGTGAGACCGGTTTTATAATCCCGGCATTCAATGCATGACGCTTAATCAGATACCAAAACGCCTGTCGGGTCATGCCTGATCCTCTGGTCGTCACAAATACCTGTTCACAAACTCCTTTGCCTTGCATCAGTTCGGGGCGGGCAGCATCGAGATATTGGTTCAGCCAGTCGAGTGCTTCTTCGCCCATCGGCACCAGGCGTTCTTTATTGCCTTTACCGAATACCCGCACAATCCCGTGTTGCAGAGAAATCCGGCTACTGGTAATCGCAGTTAATTCCGATACACGCAGCCCCGTTGCATACAGCAGTTCAAGCATGGCACGGTCTCGCAGACCGAGAACTGAATCGGTATCCGGTATTGTTAATAAGGCGTCGACATCCTGCTCAGACAAAGCGGTCGGCAGCGTGCGGCCCTGAGTTGGAGAATCTATTTGTGCCGTCGGGTCGCTTTCCAGCACAGATTCCCGTACCAAATAGCGATAAAAACGCCGCATGCTGGACAGTAATCGTGTGTTGCTAGCCGGGCTGGCCCCTGACTGGTAACGCTCGCTCAAGTAGTTTAATAAGTCAGCCCGACCTGCTTGTTCCAGCGGTATGCCATGCTGATTCAATCCTGCACATAAAGTGCGCAAATCACGGCCGTATGACTCCAGTGTATTTTCTGAAAGTCCCCGTTCGGCCCACACCGCATCCAAAAAACGGTCGATAATAGGTTGCTGCTGACAAATTGCCCGCTTAGCCGTTTTTTTTGACTCCAAGGATTTTTTCTTCATATTCATTGTCTTAGCTAATTAAGAAATTAAATCTGTGCTATGTTCAGATTAGGGCATAAAGGGGCTATATAGATGCAAAATTTTGCTGATTATTACAGCAATATGCTGGCCAAACAATTATTCAAAGAATCCCGGCAGCATGATGCGACGATAAAAAATACACATGACCCGGAGCATGATGAGTATCATATTCCTGTTCAGCATGTGCGGGAAGACCTACTGGATTATGACGTTTTTTTTAATGCCGGTTGTGGTCATCTGAACGCTGAGGAAGTAAAAGGACGGGGCAAGGCTTTTGTTCGGCGTTGGTTAACGTTTTATAAACCGGATGCCGGTGCATTACCGCACCATGAGCACTTACAGCAACTTGAAAAAATCAGGCTGCACAATAATCGTGAGCATGCACAATTAACGGCACCTCTGCTGGTGGCGTTGTTAGTGTGTGTGGTTCTGGCTGCGATGCTGAGCCTTCGTGATTCGGTGGCTTTGTTACTAATACCCGTGGGTATTTTTATGTTCGTTTGGCTGAAAACCAAGCCGGAAGTGGATGCAAGCTGTCAGAAAAGAACCCAAAACAGAATGTTACGCCAGCAGCAGAATGAGTTACTGGCTCATCTGACTGAGCAAGCTGATCGTGAATACCCGCCGGAACCCTTTGAGACTTTACAGAAAAATTATACCTGTACACTGGAAGCTTTTTTGCGCAGGAGTATTTACGAATCACTGCCCGGTCATAATGAGTCGACTATCAGAGAGCAGCTTCATTCCGGCGGACTGCAGATTTTTATGCTGGAAAGCCGTGGTATTTTGCAGATTCCGGATGTCTGTGATCAATCGGCTGACAGGCTGGTGTCGCTGGAATCACTGGTCAGAGAAACCGGGAAGGGCTGGTGTGCTTTACAGCCTTATGCTGAATTAGAAGGCTTGACCCGCTTGCACTACGTATTCTGTGCGATTGCTTTGGAGAAAGGTGTCATCTTGTGCAACGCCTACTATGACTGGGTGGGTGATGAGATGCATGTTGCACGCAGTGAGTATTATGACTGGCAGCATATCAGCGGTGCCCGGCTGCAGGAAGTGCACTTTCCTACTGAGAATGAACTCAGTGAAGATTTGCCGGA
>CALHAO010000357.1 GCA_937931765.1 uncultured Thiotrichaceae bacterium | reverse complement strand
CAGCGCCAACGATGGCTCAATGTCATTGGTCTACCGGCAAGGCATGCATTTTCTGGTTGGCTTGGTGTTATTGCTGCTATTTTCTCAGGTACAAAGCAAAACGCTAAAACAGTTTGCCATTTGGGCTTACGGTGCAGGTCTGATTTTACTGGTGTTGGTACTGCTTTTTGGTGTAGAAAAAAAAGGTGCGACGCGTTGGCTGTATATAGGCATTGATTTTCAGCCGTCCGAGGTGATGAAGCTGGCTGTGCCAATGATGCTGGCTTATTTCTTCGCTGAGAAGCCTTTACCGCCACGGTTTATTGATGTATTGATTGCGCTGGTGCTGGTATTTATTCCGATGTTGTTGATTTTACAACAGCCGGATTTGGGAACTTCATTGCTGATTGCTTTGTCAGGTATCTTTGTTATTTATCTGGCGGGTATATCTTGGTGGATGATTGGTGGTGCCATTACACTGGTTTCTGTGGCGGCTCCGTTGATGTTTTTTTATGGGATGCGTGACTACCAGCGACAACGGGTAATGACTTTGTTTAATCCCGAACAGGATTTGCAGGGCGCGGGCTATCATATTTTTCAGTCTAAAATAGCGATTGGTTCGGGTGGTACTTACGGCAAAGGCTGGCTGGAGGGTGATCAGTCCCGTCTTGATTTCCTGCCGGAGCGCCACACTGATTTTATATTTGCGGTGTTTGGTGAAGAGTTCGGGTTTTTGGGTAACCTGTTCTTACTGGGCTTGTATATGTTTATCATTTGGCGTGGTTTATGGCTGGCGACTAAAGGCGCTGATACCTTTGCACGCCTGCTGGGTGGTAGCCTTAGCCTGACATTTTTTCTGTATCTGGTGGTGAATACCGGTATGGTAAGTGGCGTTCTGCCGGTGGTGGGTGTGCCATTGCCGTTGGTGAGTTATGGTGGAACATCTATTCTGACCTTAATGACTGCTTTTGGTATGCTGATGGGTTTGAAAAAACGCAAACGAATTTATCAGGCTGAGGATTGAAATCAGTAGAAAAGTTGTCGCTGATTAAGCGGAAAGGGGGCTGAGTTGTTAAATACTATTGGCATGTATGGGTACAATGATCAGGGCGTTTCTTAGAGCGGGCTATGTTTATATAACAAATAATTATAAGCGATAATAATAACGATGAAAACTTTACTACAAAAAAGCATTTTATGGGTCGCCTGCGGACTACTGGTACTATTGAGTGGTTGTGGCATGATGGGTGGGAAGGATAAATCTTTGCCGGAGACCGTATTAGCGACACCGCCGCTAAAAATGACGACCAGTGTTTCGGGCAGTGGTGCGGGTAGTTGTGGCAATGAGCCGACTTATACGCTCAATGGTAAAAGTTACCGTGTACTGGGTTCTGCGGCTGGTTATCGTGAAGAGGGTGTAGCATCATGGTACGGTGCAGAATTTCAGGGTAGTAAGACTGCCGGTTGTGAGACCTTTGATATGAATGGTTTCACGGCAGCCCACCGCACATTACCTCTACCGAGTATTGTGCGGGTGCGGAATTTGCAAAATGGCAAGTCAGTTATTGTCAGAGTGAATGACCGGGGGCCTTTTGATAGTAATGGCTTGGTTCAGTTGTCATTTGCGGCGGCTAATACGCTGGGAATGACTAAGGGTAGCCGGGTTGCTAAAGTCAGCGTGGAAGCTTTGAGTGGAAGTGCTGCCAGTGGTTCAGCGCAGGCATCGAATCGCCCGGTTGCACGACCTGTGCCGGTCAGGCAGGTGAAGAAGCCAAGCCCCAGACAGGCTGCTGCGATTCAGCAGGCGAAGCGCACAGGTAAGAGTTTCTTCGTGGTGGTGAAGAATTACCGCGAGCAGTCTGAGGCGTTAGATATGTTTATACGTCTGACTTCTGTTGGATTGAATAAAACTGAGATGGCTTCTGCGATGAGTAAAGGTCAGAAAATGCATCAGGTGCGGATTGGCCCGCTGTATACGCAAGATCAGATTGATAATGCGCGGGATACGTTGGAAAGTAATGGTTTGGCAACCTTTAAAGTTGTGGAAGTTAAATAATAGCTATTTAGGGATAAAAGGATGTTAGCTAGAAAATTGTTGTTGTCGTGGTTATTGTCACTGACATTAATGGGTTCAGCATGGGCTGAGACAGGGAAAATACATGCGTTAGCGCCTGGAGCGCCGGATGTGGATGCGAATAGCTTCCTGCTGATTGATTTTCAGAGCGGGGAAGAGCTGGTTGCCCTGAATCAGGGTATGCGGGTAGATCCGGCCAGTATTACTAAACTAATGACGGCTTATATTCTTTACCGTGAGCTGGCTAAGGGCACTATTAAGCTGGACGAAGATGTGTTGATTTCTCAACGCGCGTGGGAGATGAAAGGTTCGCGCATGTTTGTTGAGGTCGGCAAGAAGGTGAAGCTGGAAAAGTTATTGCGGGGTCTGATTATTCAGTCCGGTAATGACGCTGCTGTTGCCTTGGCTGAGCATGTTGCAGGCAGTGAGGAAGCATTTGTTAAGCGCATGAATGAGACGGCTGAAGAGCTGGGTATGAAAGATTCGCGTTACCAGAATGTCACCGGCTGGCCTGCTGAGGGTCACTTTACAACGGCGCGGGACATTGTCTTGTTGACCCGTGCTTTGATCACCGAATTTCCGGATCGTTATAAGCTGTATTCTGAAAAAGAGTTCACTTATAACAATATCAAACAGCATAACCGCAATAAATTATTGTGGCGTGACGATACTGTGGATGGTGTGAAAACCGGGCATACTGAGTCGGCGGGCTACTGCCTGGTGGCTTCCGCATTCCGCGATAATATGCGCTTAATCTCAGTGGTTCTGGGAGCGGGTAGTGAGAATAGTCGCTCAGAATCCAGTCAGAGGTTGTTGGAATACGGTTTCCGCACGTTTGAAACGCACAAGGTTTATGATGGTGGGGAAGTACTGTCTGAAGTGCGGGTCTGGTCGGGTGACAAAAAGAACGTGGCAGCAGGTGTAATGGATGACTTTTATGTCAGTACCGGTAAGGGCCGTTATGACCAGATTAAGGGTGTTGTGCAGTTTGATAAGTCGATTGATGCACCTATCCGACGCGGTGATGTGTTGGGGAAAATTATCCTGTCTGATGAGGGTACCATATTGAAAGAAGCTGACTTACTGGCGTTGGAGGATGTGGCTGAAGGTGGTATCTGGAGCCGGATGTCTGATAGTGTACTGAAAATTTTCTCGGATTGAGGTGATAGAGAATGCATCGTTTCGGACAGGAAAAAGAGTTAGAACTTGAGTTTCCCTGTGACTTTCCTATTAAGGTCGCGGGCAAGACTCATGTTACTTTTGAAGTGCAGATTTGTGAGATTGCTGAGCGCCATGATCCTGAGTTTTCAGCAGATAAAATTCGCCGGAATCAAAGCCGGACGGGTAAATACAGCAGCGTGACGCTGGGTATTACCGCGACCAGTAAAGAGCAAATCGATATGATTTACCGCGATTTAAAGAGTTGCGAGCTGGTGCTGTGGGCGTTGTAAACGCGCGAGTGCTTGGTAAAAACCTGCCGTATCCTGAAATCCTGCTGAAAATGCAGGATTTCACACGTCAGCGTACTGAAGAAACGGTAGATGAGATCTGGTTGTTGGAACATGAGCCGGTTTTCACTTTAGGTCGCAATGGCAAAATGGAACACGTATTAAACCCCGGTGACATCCCCGTTATTCCTATTGATCGTGGTGGCCAGGTGACTTATCACGGGCCGGGGCAGTTGATTGCTTATTTGCTGCTGGACGTGAAACGCATGGATATGGGCGTGCGTGAACTGGTGATGAATATTGAGCAGTCGGTGATTGATTTATTGGCTAAGCATGATATTAGGGCTGTGGGTGATCGTGATGCGCCGGGGGTTTATGTTGAGGGTAAGAAGATTTCTGCCTTGGGTTTACGTGTGAGCCGGGGCAAGACTTATCATGGGCTGAGCCTGAATGTGGATATGGATTTGCAGCCGTTTCAGCGTATTAATCCTTGTGGGTATGAGGGGTTGGAAGTGACGCGCTGTGTGGACCTGGGGATGGCTGAGAGTGTGATGGAAGTGGCAGGTGAGCTTTGTCAGGAGTTGGTGGTGCAGTTGGGGTATGAGCGGGTTTGTTGGGAGGTGGATTGAGTTTTTTGCATTAGTCAGTAACGTTATATTTTATCCCCAAAAAACTAGCTACTAGTCTTCCTCCTCTGATGCCAGAATGAGCTTTGATTTTATCAAAACCATCACCAAAAATTAACCACGATGCATTACCACTATCAAATTGACCCCCGTCTTTGATACCTGATTTTTGGGCTTGTGTTAACATTTCATAAGTCGTCACATTTTCAAATGCCATTAAAAACAGTATATTTCTTTCAGCATCAATCCCGGCAAATGAACGATAATTGACTTTATCCATGCGATATTTCTGTTTGTAAAATTCTTTGTAAATAGCCCCTCCTTGTATTTGGATAACTTCCATACCAGCAGCATATTTTGCCCTATTGGCATTATTCTGGGTGAGTTTCACAATTCCATCCAGATCAATTCCTTGAGATATATTTACCCTGCCTGCGTGTGAGAACCAAAGCAAACTTGCCCTTGCTGGAATATGTGAAGCAACGCCTTCAGAAAATACCGGCTCTGTTACCCAGACTTCTCTACCCGGGTAGCCTTTCCATCCAGGAAAAGGTCGCTTTTCGCCTCTGATGCCCTCTAATACCTCTGTTTCAGATCGTTCAGAATGATCATAATCACCATTGAACGGCGTAGTATTAATGAGAATTTTCAGTTTATGATTTTTGATGTGTAAATCCGGAAAGCCCAGCTTGAAATGGCCAGTACTAACGGATGCATTTTTATTTGGCACCGGTTGATAAATTTCAATATTTTTGTTGTTAAGGTCGACACTAGTTAGAACATAACGATAAGCAGCGCCATCTACTAACGTGACCGTTTGTGCTTCATAAGTAATACCAGGCAGTATTTCTGTTTTTTTGAGTTCGACAAGGCTCAGCTCAACTGTATAAAATACAGTAAAAACCAGAACGGTAAACGCTATATTAAAGCCACTGGCAACCAACGATATAAGCCTTTTCATACAAGGGCTATCTACACGGCAAATGCTGTATGCACAGATTACAAGTTACAGAAAAACGGCTCTTAATAAGAACTCTCATCAACCAAGCCTCCCGGTAATACACGGCCCACTTGATTTTGATTAGGCGCTTTTTCCTTGCGTTTTGGGCCAGCAAAAAGAAAAGAAGGCCGAATAATGCCTCCATGTCCAGTTTCATTGAGCTTTCCCCGGCGAACAACTTGCAAAGCCAAAACGTTTTCCTCTTCTAACCGGATACCATCGCTAAGATCAAACACAGAGCTTCCAGGAAAACCTCTGGAAAACCCGACGTACTCACCGTTTATGAATACATTCACTTCATCTTCAACTCCTCCAACAAACAAGCCGATAGATTCAGCACGATGCTCTGGCTTTATGCGAAAATGGTGACGATACCAAATAGCACCATCTCTTTGTCCTGCTAAGCCCTGCTTCTCAAAGGTCGTAGAGTAAGTAGCTACCTCGAAAAAATCCTCATCATTCAAATCGGGGTGTTGGTAGTTCATCTCCTGACCAGTATTATAAGGATCTAGCATAGCCTTTAAACGATCGGGCAATGGCTCAACAATCGAATATTCACCTGTTGAATATTGTTTGCCTAAAGTGGCAAATTTTCCTAAAAAGCTTTTGTGATACCACTTCCTTGGGTAGCGTGAAACAAGTTCGGTATTCATAGCATCCACCTGATCCCAAAGGCTTAGCATTGCTTCGTAATGCCGGTTCACAGAAACGAAATCGAAGCGCTGGCTTGCGTCAACGTAGTCCAAATAAAGTTCCAGCATATCCACTGGTCGAGAGAAATAGTTGATGCGCTTACTATCCATTTTGGTTGTAGCGGCTTTTTTGGCTTTTTCAAAAAGCTTGCGGGCATCGTCAATAAACTGACGATCGAAAATATGTGGGACCGCCAGATAAGAACCTGCTTCCACGCCGGATTCGGCTACCGACTTTAGGCGGGACAAACAGGTGATGTCAAAGTGACCACTGTTCAGCTAATTGAGGTGCTGGCAGTACGAATCGTCTAAGTTGGTTTAATGACTAAAAAAAACAAACACACAGACTATCCGAACCACTAGCCTCACCATTATCGCCGGATTACTCCTCTTTGGCTACCAGAGTCTGCGTCACCTGGGTGAACAGCTGGGCTTATCTAAAAGCGCAGTCGGTCGCCATCTCCAAGCCCGGAAGCGTCGCAATCAATACCCTGAGTCAGA
>CALHAO010000356.1 GCA_937931765.1 uncultured Thiotrichaceae bacterium | reverse complement strand
GTTTTCCCGACATCAGTGTCGGTGCCGGTCATGAATACTCCCTCTCCCTGAGATAATTGTATAATCCAGTCTTTTAGTTCAATGGATTTAGACTCGTTGGTCATGGTCGTTACTCTTTGTGATAATAATTGGATTTTGGATTATACTTCAGCCCCGTTAATGTGAAAGTTGAAAGCTTTCATGCTTGCGGCGTGTAGTTGTTACATGGTCGTTACTTTAAGTACAGGTTAAAAGTTTAAAATGGAAGCAGATTTTTGGCACGAACGCTGGGATAAAAACCAGATTGGATTTCATCAGGATGCCGTTAATTCTCACCTGCAGGATTTTTGGGGTGAGTTGAAACTTGGCGGAAAAGGCAAGGTTTTTGTACCGCTGTGTGGCAAGAGTGCAGATATGTTGTGGCTGCGGGCGCAGGGCCATGAGGTACTGGGTATCGAACTCAGTGCGCTGGCCATTAAAGATTTTTTTGCCGAAAATGACCTGGAGCCACAGGTTTCTCAGTCCGGCAAGTTTGAGCGTTGGGAATGTGACGGTATTGTAATTTATCAGGGAGATTTCTTTGATCTGACAGCTGATGATCTGGTGGATTGTGCTGGAGTGTTTGATCGTGCAGCCATTATTGCCCTGCCGCCGGAAATGCGTCCGGAATATGCAAAACACCTGCAGCAGATTGTACCAAAACAGTGTGATGTACTGCTGGTGACCATGGAATATGATCAGAGTCTCGCCGGTGGCCCGCCATTTTCTGTGATGGAATCAGAGGTGCGGGAATATTATGAGGGTGACTATTCTGTGACATTATTGCGCAGTGTTGACGCACTGAATGAGATGCCGAGATTCAAAAAAATGGGTATGCCGCGCCTTGATGAAAAAACCTTCTTGCTGCGCTGACCGATAGTGTCTCATCCTGATTGGGCGCAATTAGCGCCTTACATTAAAAAATATGGCCGTGGCTGCCTGAGCTATTCTGTTTTGCAACAGGGCATGGAGTATTATGTCGAAGAAGAGGTGGGCTTTATTGCTTATTATTCCTTCCGGCATTTCCTGCTAGCGCCTCGTGGTCGCAAGATTATTCTGGCTGATCCATTGTGTGCACCCGAACACCTTGAGGGCATGTTAGAACGTTTTATTGCTAAACATAAACGTGTAATTTTACTGCAATGTAACCGTAAAACAGGTGCAGTAATGGATAAGTTGGGTTACGAAGTGAATATGTTTGGTAAGGAATGTGAGCTACCGATTCCTTATGACCTGGCAGGTAAAAAAAGAGCCAAAATTCGTCAGTGGCGTAACAAGTGTGAGCGTGAAGGTGTAGTGGTCGAGGAGCGGGCTATTTCTGCTTGTGATATGGCTGAGATAGAAGCACTTTCCGGTGCGTGGGTGGAGGATAAGGGCGGCAAAGAATTAATTCTGCTGACCCGCCCGTTTGTGAAAGTCGATGAGCCAGATGTGCGTTGCTTTTGGGCGCGTAAGGATGGCAGGTTAATCGGTTTTGCTATCTTTGACCCTATGTACAACAATGGCTGCACTGTTGGCTACTACCATAATTTTGATCGTATTAGTAGCGATGCGCCGAATGGTACCAGTGTTTATATTATTACCGAGGCGATTAAGGTGTTTGCCGAAGAAAAGGTGAAGGTGGTTTCGTTAGGGCTGATGCCGCTATTCGTTTTAAGAGCACACTTTCGCCAGAATGATTTCACCATGAAGGGTTTCCGTTATGCGGCGAAAAAATTGAATCGCCTGTATCCTTTTCAGGGCAATATTTCACATAAGAAAAAGTTTGCAGGTCGTCAGTTTCCGGTTTATTTTTCTTCAACGAATGGTAATCAACTGCGGGAAATGTTTATTCTGATGAAAGCGATGAAGATGATTTAATTGCCAGTACCCAGGGTGAGAGTGTCCTATGCTGTAGATGTCAGGCGTAATCCGCACATTTAAGAAGCAGGTTTTCTCTGAATACATTTGGCATGTTGCGTAGAGTGCATGGTATTCTAGATGGCTTTATGGGTGAGTCAGGATCATTCAGGTGATGAGGCGTTGTCGGGTTAAAGTGTGTGGTATTACATCGGTGGCTGATGCACAGATGGTGAGTGCGGCGGGTGTTGATGCTGTGGGTTTAGTGTTTTACGCTAAGAGTTCACGTAATGTCACGGTTGAGCAGGCTGCTGTTATTTGTGCGGCTTTACCGCCTTTTGTGAGTGTCGTTGGTTTATTCCTTGATGCACCCGAAGCTTTTGTCAACGAGGTACTTGATGCTGTGCCGCTGGATGTACTGCAATTTCATGGTTCGGAAACGCCGGAATATTGTAACGGTTTTAGCCGTCCCTATATTAAAGGTTTGGGCATGAGTGGTGTCACCGGTGATGATTTCCGCGAGCTGGCTGATCAATACCCGTCAGCGCAAGGTGTGTTGGTGGATAGCCATGCACCGGGAGCAGCTGGCGGTACCGGAAAAACCTTTGACTGGACACAGGTGCCGCAGGATTACCCCAAAGCAATTATTCTGGCGGGTGGTTTGAGCGCCGATAATGTCGCTAATGCGATTCGGACAACTCAGGTTTATGCGGTCGATATCAGCAGTGGTGTGGAAGCTGCGCCGGGCGTAAAAGACAGCGCTAAGGTGGCTGCGTTTATGGACGAAGTCCGGCAGGCCAATCAAATGCTGCAGACTGAACTACACAGAGAAACAATATCATGAGCTGGTTTGAAAAACTGTTGCCATCACGGATTCGTACTGAGGGTACGACCGAAAAGAAATCTATTCCCGAAGGCCTTTGGCATCAATGTACTGAATGCCAGGCTGTATTGTACCGTGCCGAATTAGAGCGTAACAACGAAGTTTGTCCGAAATGTGAAAATCACATGCGCATCTATGGGCGTAAGCGTCTTGATGCCTTTTTGGATAAAGACGAGCGTGAAGAAATCGGTGCCAGTGTTGAGCCACTCGATGTGCTTAAGTTTAAAGACACTAAAAAATACAAAGACCGTCTGAGTGCTGCTCAGAAATTGACGGAAGAGAAAGATGCGCTGATTGTGATGAAAGGCGCTGTGTTAGGTGTACCCGTGGTGGTGGCGGCATTTGATTTTCGCTTTATGGGTGGCTCGATGGGATCGGTGGTTGGCGAACGGTTTGTGCGTGGTGCACAACGGGCGTTGGAAGATAATATACCTTTTATTTGTTTCACTGCCAGTGGTGGTGCACGCATGCAGGAAGCTTTGTTTTCGTTAATGCAGATGGCGAAAACCAGTGCGATTCTTACTCGCCTGGCTGACAAAGGTGTGCCTTATATTTCAGTGCTGACTGACCCGACAATGGGGGGCGTATCGGCCAGTTTTGCCATGTTGGGTGATGTGCAGATTGCTGAGCCGAAAGCCTTGATAGGTTTTGCCGGGCCACGGGTTATTGAGCAGACAGTGCGTGAGAAGTTACCTGAAGGCTTCCAGCGCAGTGAGTTCCTGCTGGAAAAAGGTGCCATTGATATGATCGTGCACCGTAATAAGATGCGCGAAACTATTGCAGATTTGCTGGCTATTTTGCAGCACAAGCCCACGCCGTTGGAGCCGGTTGTTGCAGATTTAATGGATAGTCCTGATGAGGTAGATGTACCGGCTAAATCTGATGCAGTGCAGTGACTGTTATCACGTAACCATTCGTTGGGGTGGTGAGTGACAGATCAGAAAAAAAGTTTACAGGAATGGCTGAGTTGGCAGGAATCCCTGCACTTTTCAGCCATTGACCTCGGATTGGATCGGATTCAAAAGGTGTCAGCGAAGCTTGATTTGTTGTGGCCGGACTTTCCGATTATTACTGTAGCCGGTACTAATGGCAAAGGCTCCACCGTTGCCTTACTAAGCTCAATATTAACCGAATCCGGTTATTGTGTCGGCGCTTACACTTCTCCGCATATTCTTTACTATAATGAGCGTATTGCTTTGAATGGCAAGCCCGTTGAAGACGAGGCCATTTGTGAGGCTTTCGCCGCTATTGATGCTGCGCGTGGTGATGTTTCCCTGACTTATTTTGAGTTTGGCACATTGGCCGCGATGTGGTTGTTCACACGTTCTGCAGTTGATGTGGTGGTGCTTGAAGTCGGGTTGGGTGGCCGTTTGGATGCTGCTAATTTGTGGAATGCTGAGGTGGCGATTGTTACGAGTATCGGTATTGATCACATCAGTTGGCTGGGTGATAACCGTGAAGTGATTGGCCGGGAGAAAGCGGGTATAGCCAGGCCTGGTAAAGCGTTGATTTGTGGTGACCCTGAGCCACCTGCCAGTATTGCCGCTGTTGCGGCGGAGGTGGGCGCTCAATATATACAATATGGTAGTGATTTTTCTGTCCTGCAAAAGACAACTGTTGAGTCCGCCCCAATGGCCTCTGGCTCTTTTGATGTGATATTTTCTGGTTTAAGTGCTGATGAACAGGCTGATTGGCTTGGTCTGCCATTACCCGGATTGCTGGGTGATGTGCAGCTGCGTAATGCGGCTTGTGCGTTGATTGCATTGCACCAACTACGGGATCGCTTACCAATGCCACTGCCTGCGGTGCATCGTGGTTTGGCGGGCGCGAAGTTGTCAGGGCGTTTACAGCAGCTGAGTGTTAAGCCGGAAGTGCTGGTTGATGTGGCTCATAACCCCCATGCAGCTCAACAATTGGCCAATTGGTTGCAAAAAAATCCGACTGGTGGCAGGAATATTGTGCTATTTTCTATTCTGTCTGATAAGGATATCAAGGGTATTTTGACGGCATTGAAAACTGTTGTTGATGAATGGCATTATTTCCCGTTGGAAGATGAACGGGCAATGCTGCTCAGTGATATACAAGCTGCAATGGATTCGCATAATATGGTTGTTGCTAAATCATATGCCGGACTAGACCAGGCTTGGGCAACTTTACAGCCAAATTTGAATAGCGATGATAGAGTGGTCGCGTTCGGTTCTTTTCTGGTAGTATCCAGTATGTTAGAGAATTTACCTTAAGTAATTTAAGAGGCTCTGCCTCCCCCAATCTTTTAGAGTGTTTTTACAAGGAGTATTTAAATAATGGACAATAAGTCTACTACTAAACGTATGATCGGTGCGGTCGTGCTGGTGTTGATTGCAGCACTGCTATTGGCATGGTTGCTGAAGGGCAAAAACCAGTCTGTACAACAACAACAGGAACTGATTGCTGATCAGACGACTCAAGGCTCAACCCCTATTCTTGGCTTCCCCGGTGTTAAGGAAGGCGAAGAGGCTGCTCAGAACGGTGATGGTGATGCTCCTTATGTTATCGGTGATGCTGATGCTAAACAGGATGATACTGCTGCCCAGCAAGGTGAGCAGACAGCTCAGACTACTGACGATGGCAAAGCTGAGGGTGTAGTAGCTGCAGGTGCTGGTGTTGTAGCGGGTGCTGCTACAGCAGGCAAAGAAGCTGTGCAAAACCTGGCTAATAATTTCCAGGTACGTGATTCTGATGAGCAACGTCAGGTAGTTGATGATGGCAAAGCTAAGGCTGGCACCGGTAGTATGGGTAGCAGTGAACTCGCGCTGCCTAATCAGGGTGAAACAGCTACTAAAGCAGCCGCTGGTGACGATGCTACTCAACAGCAAGCTCAGGCTCCTCAGACTCAGACTGCTGAAAAAGCTGATGATACAAAGACAGAGCCTGCTCCTGCAGCTCAAACACAGCAGACTCAAGCAGCTAGCTCTGGTAATTCCGGTTCCGCTGCTCAGGACAAGCAACCTGTAGAACAGAAGAAGCCTGCAGCCAATGTTAAGTTAGTCGGTGAAAAAGCGGTACCAGCGCCAAGATCACAAAGTAGCAGAACTGCTTCCTCTTCTTCAAGTTCAAGCAGCAAAGCGGCGTCGGCTTCTTCTTCCTCCTCATCAGCAAGTAGTTCTGCTGCCAGACAAACAGCAACGGGTGGTAGAGGTTATGCGATTCAGGTGTTAGCCGCTTCAAGCCGCAATAAAGCGGAGCAGGTTAGAAAATCTATCGCAGTTGATGGTTATCCTGTTTTTGTTGTGAGAGCGAACGTTAATGGTAAGACAGTTTATCGGGTTCGTGTTGGTACTTATCCGGCAAGAAATGCAGCTCGTTCCGTTCAGACTAAAATGAAAGCTCGCTACACTAAGAATCAATACGTGCAGAACAGCTTTGTAACCAAAAACTGATCAAAACTGATTAAAGTTAATTCGACAAGGCGGTTCAGATGCGTAATGACATCAATCAAAAGGTTTCAATCTTATGCAAATGACCGCCACTCTGCTTGATCTGGGCATTTTAGTACTTATTGTTCTATCGCTCCTTGTTGGTTTGATTCGGGGTTTTGTCAGAGAAGCAATTTCTCTGGCAACCTGGATCGCAGCGATTGGTTTCTCCCTGCTTTATTTTAAAACGCTTGCTGTAGAGCTGCCTTTTGCTGTGCATAATGAAATTGCCCGGCTTGGCATTGCCTTCGCAATTATTTTCTTTGCGGTGTTAGTGATTGGTGCAGTGATTAATTTTCTACTGAGTACCGCCATCGCTTCGATTGGCTTGGGGGGCTTTGATCGTTTTCTGGGTGCAATTTTTGGTGCCTTAAGAGGCGGATTAATTATTGTTTTACTTATTATTTTGGTCGGCATCACTTCTTTACCCAGTCAGCCGTGGTGGATTGAATCACGTCTGGTGCCACATTTTGAGTTGGGTTCAAATTGGTTGAAGGAACGTGTTCCTGAAGACTTTTCCCGTTATCTTGAAAATACCCGTTCTGTTATTAGCCCGCCCTGAGCGCCTATTACGTCACTGCGAATAGCTGTTTTCATCCGGTCGGGGTAGAATGCTTTTTTTGTCACTGTTGTGAGCGATTTATGTGTGGAGTTATCGGGATAGTAGGTCATGAACCTGTTAATCAGGCACTTTATGACGGGCTGACCGTTTTGCAGCATAGGGGCCAGGATGCTGCTGGCATTGTAACCAGTGACGGGCGTAAATTGTACTTACGCAGGGGCACTGGTTTAGTCAAAGAGGTGTTCTTTGAGCGCCACATGCGTTCTTTACTCGGCAACGTGGGTATCGGACATGTGCGTTATCCGACAGCGGGTTCTTCCTCTTCGGCGGAAGCTCAGCCTTTCTATGTGAACAGTCCTTATGGTATTTCACTGGCGCATAATGGCAACCTGACTAACGCTGCCAAGCTCCGTAAAGAGTTATACCGTCAGGATCGCCGCCAGATTAATACCAATTCTGATTCTGAAATTCTATTAAATATATTTGCCCAGGAACTGGATCGGCAGGACGCGATGCGTGTTACGCCTGACGACATTTTTTCGGCAGTCCGTGGCGTGCATAAACGTGTTACCGGTGCTTATGCCGTGGTAGCGATGCTAACCCGTGATGGTTTATTGGGTTTTCGTGATCCTAATGGTATCCGACCATTGGTTTATGGTGTGCGTGAAGGCGCTAAGGGCAAAAGCTTTATGATTGCCTCGGAGAGTGCTGCACTGACGGCTCAGGGCTATCGTCTGGTACGTGATATAGAGCCAGGTGAGGCTATTTATATTACTTTCGATGGCAAAGTTTTTACCCGCCAATGTAGTGAAAATCCTGCTTATAACACCTGTATTTTTGAATACGTTTATTTTGCCCGCCCTGATTCGATCATTGATAACGTCTTTGTCCATAAGGCGCGGATGCGCATGGGGCACCTGATGGCAGAACGCATTAAAGAGGGTTGGCCCGATCATGATATTGATGTGGTCATGCCGATTCCGGATACCAGTCGTACTTCTGCGTTGGAGCTGGCGTATACCTTGGATGTTCCCTATCGCGAAGGTTTTATGAAGAACCGTTATATCGGCAGAACTTTCATTATGCCGGGGCAAAAACAGCGTAAAAAATCAGTACGTCAGAAACTAAATCCTCTGGATATTGAGTTTAAAGATAAAAATGTGCTGTTGGTTGATGACTCCATTGTGCGAGGGACTACATCGGAAGAAATCGTGCAGATGGCACGTGATTCCGGTGCAAGACGGGTGTATTTTGCTTCAGCTTCGCCACCGATTCGCTTTCCGAATATCTATGGTATTGATATGCCAGCGGCCAGTGAATTGATTGCACATGACCGTACTGAGCAGGAAGTTGCCAACGAATTAGGTGTTGATCGTTTGTTTTATCTGGAACTAGATGATTTATTAAGCGCGGTACGCCAGGGTAATCCACGCCTGGAGAATTTTGATTGCTCGGTATTCACTGGCGAATACACGACTGGTGAAGACAATAACTATTTTAAAGAACTGGAGGCGCTCAGGAATGATAAACAAAAATCAGACGATGAGGGCGAGTCGGTAGCTATCGATATCCGGGATTGTGATTAGCAGTTGGTTAACTATCTTACTGGATAATTTACAAAAAGACTTTCCGCAGTATTCCACACAACGGGTTATTTTGATTGATCCGGCTATTCAGCGCCTGATGCTTATTGAGCATGATCAGGTGGTGGCTAGCTGGATTATATCTACCGCTGAGGCCGGTTTGGGCAATCTTAACGGTAGCTACCAAACCCCGCTGGGTGTGCACCGGATTAAGCAGCGTTATGGTGATGGCGCTGTACCGGGGACGATTTTCAAGGCGCGGCAGAGTACCGGGCGTATAGCAAAAATTCTTACTGAACAGGACGCCCGTAGTGATACAGATAATATCACTACCCGCATTCTATGGCTGGAGGGTTTGCAGCCTGGTGTGAATCAAGGCGGTGATGTTGATTCCTTTGGGCGTTATATTTATATCCACGGCACGGACGAAGAAGGGCGCTTAGGCCAACCCGCTTCACACGGTTGCATCCGGATGGGTAATCTGGATGTGATTGAGCTGTATGAGCGGGTGGACATTAATACGCTAGTGGTGATTGGGGTTGTTTAATCCAGCCCACCTTCAAAATAACGCGCCAGAAAAGTATCAAAATCAAGCTCATCCGCCGCTTCGATTTTTTGCTGTTCAGCAATAGATGACTTGGCCATGGCTTCGAATTGCTGCTGCAACTCATCACTTAGCTCACGGTGCATAAAGAACTCACGGTGTTCTTTTGATTTACGCTGAGCGAAGGTGAAAAAGTCTTCCTGACCATGGTTTACCATGTCTTCCAGTGCTTGTGCGGAAGGTGTCAGATCCGGGTTTTCTGCCAGTTTAAGCTGTGCTTGCACAGCTGCGGTGTAACGTGAATCACCGTGTGTTTTATCCAGCATAGCAGCGACCGGCAACATATTTTCCAGCAACTCCAGTGCCCATTCTTTTAACAGAATAGACTCCCCACGGCGGTCTAGTCTCAGTTGCGGATCACGGCCACGATGCGCTACCAGGTATTGATTGTTGTCAATGCGGCGTTTGGCATCGGCATCCAGCAATTCACTGTCTTTTAGTAAACAAAAGTGCATGAAGACTTCGAGGAATGATAACTGGGTGTTGGTCATGCCTGCTGGATGGAAGGCATTCACATCTACCGAACGTAATTCAACATATTGAATACCGCGATCAAACAAGGCATCAACTGGCTTTTCAAAGCCCCTTAGCACCTGTTTCGGGCGTACCGTACTGTAATACTCATTCTCAATTTGCAGAATATTGGCATTAAGTTGGCGGTATTTACCGTCGACTTTCACACCGATTTTTTCATAATCAGCATAGGGTTTGCTGATCGCACAACGCAGGCTACGGGTATAACTTTCAACGGTGTCATAACAAACATGGATGCCGGTTTCATGCGACTTGCTATTGGTGTAGCCAATATTACCCATGCGCAGAGAGGTGCCATAGGGTTCATAAATGGTGGACTTAGTAAAGTTTCGCATGGTTTCTGAAGGTGCTTTGCCATCAAGGAAACTTTTACAGATGGCAGGCGAAGTGCCAAACAAGTAGATGATTAGCCAGCCAAAACGTTGAATATTACGGGTTTGCCCCATGTATTGAGTATCACGGAATTCGCGCAGACTTTGTGGGGGCGACTGATTCTGTGTGCTTTCCATGGCATACCACACCGGCCAAAAATCTTCAGACACCGAATAGTTAAAATGAACTCCGGCAATCACCTGCATGATTTTTCCGTAACGCCATGCTAATCCCTGACGATAGGCATGTTTCATTTTTCCGGCATTGGAACTACCAAATTCAGCGATACGAATATCATCTTCGCCACCAAGGATGCAGGGCATACTAGTAGTCCACAATAACTCGTCATTCTGTAGCTGCTGATAGACAAAAGTTTCAACATTCAACAGAAAATCCAGTGCATCAGTGGCGCGTTTTTGCGGTGGAGTAATCAGCTCCATCAATGATTCAGCGTAGTCGGTGGTGATCCACGGATGGGTAAGTGCAGAGCCTAATACTGTCGGGTGTAATGTTTGAGAAATATAGCCATCCGGGTTAACACGCAGGCTTTCTTTTTCTAATCCGGTGCGTGATTCGCGCAGGTACTCATAAAGGTTGTCGGCTTCTATTTTATGCAGACATTGTTGTAATTTTTGATACATATGAGTTTCCTTTTATCGCACCGGTAAATATCGAACGCACGATTAGAGCATGTATTGTCATTGAAATGTAGCGTTAATGAATTCTCAGATGATCAAGCTTGCGTCGGGTGCCTTGGAATGCGTTGCGGCCATGCAGGAAACGACGATTATCAAAAATCAGTAAGTCACCTTGTTCCCATGCGTGGGCCTGGCGTAAGTCTTCGCGTTTTAATTGGGCCTGTAGTGCCGGAATAATGGTTTCATAGCCCTGATACAGCGGTGCCAGAGGGATATAATTGATATGGTCGTTCCAATCTTCAGTGTGGCCAATACAGGAGTAGTGCAGGTGATACTCACCACGTTCGTTTTGCTGCAGCAACGAGACTGTTTCTGGATGTGCCGAGTTGATCCGGCACTCAAATTTTGCGTAATACAGCAAAGCAAATATCTGTGATGATAAAGTCTTCAATACGTGATTACTATCGACCAAGAAAAAATCACCGCCTTGCACCTGGTTTTCCTGACAGTGTAGTAACAGATGGCGGGGTGGTTGTGCAGTATAAGCACATTCATTATGGGGTGGAATTTCATCAGTGGTTTGGGCAATGAAGGCAGGGTTTGGTAGAGGGGCTATGACCTGTGGGCCTCCCTGTTGCCAGAATCCGCCCAGTGTATCAATCAATGTCGTCAGTTCACTTTCGTCACAAATTTGACCGGTATTCGCAAGATAATAACCTTTTCGGGTAATTTCATTCCGTATGGTGCCGACGTCATGATGTTTATTTATTGTTGTAGGTAGTAAATCAGTCATGGTGTGCTTAGGTCTGCCGCATGATGTCATGCGGCAGATTTTATGGTGAGTTTATGAATCACTTTTTATATCGGTTGTAGGGTCAGTAATTTGCTGAGGAGAACCATCGGCTATAAATGGAAACTCTGGCAGATTGAGGTTAGGTTGTTCGACCGGTGGCTGTGGGAATCCGGTAGGAACAAATGGAAATTGTGGTGTAGTAAAAGTAGGCAGGCTTGGCTGTTGCTCCGGAGGAGAACCATCAGCGATAGCCGTAACCATAGTTGGCTGTTGTTGTGGGAGAGAACCATCAGCAATAGCAGTAACTGTAGGCTCTACGGGTTTGGCGATAGGTGGTGCTACCTGTTGCGGATTACCATCAGCAATAAATGGAGGCTCTGGTGGCAAGCCAATAGGTGGTGCTATTGGTTGCGGAGTTCCATCGGCAAAAAACTCAGGCCCTACGGGGAGTGAGGTGGGCGGATCAATCGTGACCGGAGTGCCATCAGCAAAAAACTCAGGCCCTACAGGGAGTGAGGTGGGTGGTTCGACCGGCTGTTGGTTGAATCCATCAGCAACAAATGGTGGTTCTGGTGGTAAACCGATGGGTGGTACTATCTGTTGCGGATTACCGTCAGCAATAAACGGTGGCTCTATGGGGCCGCCAATAGGTGGTTCCATTGGCTGCTGTGGGAAGCCATCAGCAATAAATGGCGGTTCTGCTGGCAGCTCACAGACTACAGGTGGTTTAATCACACCGTCCGCAACAGGTGGTTGTGGAGGTTTAGGCGGTTGAATTACACCGTCTGCCACTGGTGGTTGTGGGGGTTTAGGCGGCTGAATCACACCATCCGCTACCGGCGGTTGTGGAGGTTTAGGTGGCTGAATTACACCATCCGCTACCGGCGGCTGCCGAGGGGAACCATCTGCTATGAATGGAGGCGGTTGTGGTGGGTTTACTGGTAGCTGTGGATTACCGGGCTGTTGCGGAAAGCCATCTGCCACAAACGGTGAGGTTGGCTGTGATGGTGTTTGTGGTTGTTCCGGTGAGTTATTGTTAGGTGTTTCGTTCGTAGCGGGTTGTTGGTTTTGCTTGTCACCACCTGATTGAATCTGGTTGAGTAAGCTTACCAATAAGGTCAGGATTTGCTGGAATAACTCCGGAAAAGCGTTATTATTTTGTGTTGGAAATGACTGGGTCGGTTGCTTTGGCGCATGGTCAGTCTGTTGACTGGCAGTGCGCGTGTGTTGCTGTGTGGGTTGTATGTTCATAATTTGTCTGCCGTTGTGTTTCTATTTGAGTGGGTTGATTTTTATTATTTTATTAACTGACAGATTATGTAAGTTTGTGGGTTTACGCTGTAGTTTTGCTACCGAAGCCTTTGAAACTAACGACCAGAGGTGCTCCCGGTTTTATGCATCAGTAAAAATGCGCCATAACCTACATAGGTAGCGGCATTGAAACGGTTATCCTGCCCGGAGTGTTGCAGTGCCAGTGTCTGCCAAAAGTAGTGCTCTTGTGTTGCCAGATTCATAATTCCACGTAACGCAATATGTCCACAGGCTTGTTCCACATTGATGTTTTCAGCCTCATTATTCTCAATCAGCCGCGCAATTTGCAGACCGGCCTTTAATGCTGCTTCACGGGGTAGGTAGTGATATAAATCTGAGCTGATGATGATCAGCGTATTGTCATCATCCCAGGCAGGCTGGAGCATGTGGCGGATTTGCACAGGATCATCACCAGACAGCAATACAGGCACTATCGGAATGCCGGGCAGTACCTGTTGTATAAACGGTAGCTGTATCTCAATGCTGTA
>CALHAO010000355.1 GCA_937931765.1 uncultured Thiotrichaceae bacterium | reverse complement strand
TGGATGGTGGTGTGGTAACCATTACTGGCATCTCCAAAGGTTCGGGGATGATTCATCCGAATATGGCGACTATGCTGGCATATGTGGCTACAGATGCGCTGGCTGGACAGGATACCTTGCAGTCATTGTTGACTGAGGTGGCGAATGAAACCTTTAACTGCATCACAGTTGATGGTGATACCTCTACCAATGATGCGTTGATTCTGGCGGCTACTGGCCAGTCTGGCGTGCCGGTAGCGGGTGATAACCTTGTGGTATTCCGTCGGGCGCTTCAGGAGGTTTGTTTGTATCTGGCGCAGGCTATTGTTCGTGATGGTGAGGGTGCGACCAAATTTATCAGTATTGATGTTGAAGGTGCGGGTACTCGTGATGAGGCGCGTGCTGTCGGTGAAACGGTGGCATTGTCGCCATTGGTGAAAACCGCTATGTTTGCCAGTGACCCTAACTGGGGGCGTATTCTGGCGGCGATTGGCCGCAGTCCTGTTGAAGATCTGGATGTCTCAAAAGTGACAGTTTGGTTGGGTGATACGCTGTTGGTTGAAAATGGTCAGCCCGCTGCGTCTTATACCGAAGAACAAGGTCAGCGTGTAATGAAGCAGGATGAAATCACTGTGCGTATTTCATTGGGTCGTGGTGATATTAAGGCGTCTACCTGGACTTGTGATTTTTCTTATGACTACGTCAAAATCAATGCCGAATACCGAAGCTAATCCTGTTTCCCCAATTGATAATAAAGAGTGGCTGCATGTTGTAGCCGCTGTGATTTTGAATGAATCTGAAGATTCAGTTTTATTGGCGTGTCGTCCAAAAAACAAGCATCAAGGTGGGAAATGGGAGTTTCCAGGCGGCAAAGTAGAGCCTGCTGAGGCTGTACCTGTCGCTTTGCAGCGTGAGTTGGATGAGGAGCTGGGTATCGATGCAGCCCTGGAGCAGATGAGTAGCTATATCGAGATTCGCCACTGTTATCCAGATAAAAATATCTTTCTGGATGTATGGCTGGTTAAAGCCTTCAGTGGAACCCCCTATGGTAGGGAAGGTCAGGAGGTTCGCTGGTTTGCAAAGCAGGAACTGGCCGATTTAGACTTTCCTGCTGCTAATGCGCCGATTCTTGACAAGTTACTGGCATAGCACCAGTAACACGTATAAAGAGACTTCATCTCCAAGCATAGAAGTCTTCGGCTTCCAGTGACTATGCTTATTTGACTAAGGTACGGCGTTTCTTTTCTTTGTAGCGAATGACTACCTTCTTTTCGGCATCCGGCTTTTGTGTTGCATAGCCCTGATTTTCCTTACTTTCCCAGCCACCAATTTCATAGTTACCACCACCGGCCTGTCCGGGTGTAGTCGAGCGGCTACCGCTACTCTTGCGTTGAGTATTGTTGGTGCGGCCATAGGGGCCTTTGCGTGCACGTTGCTGCTTATCACCTGCCGCCGCAGGGCTACTACCTGCTGTTTTTCGCCCACGATTGGCTTGCGCCCCGCCAGGTTTACGTTGTTGTGGTTTACGTCCTTCGGGTTTGTCATTCGCCTTTTTAGCACGTGAATTTTGTTTGGGTTCCAACCCAGCAACATTCCGACTTTCCAGTTTTTCACCCAAGAAATCTTCCAGTTTTTTCAGGTTGTCATGCTCAGCGTGAGTAGCCAATAAAGTGATTGTTTCGTTGTGCTTCTCCGGATTGAGTAGCTGCTGCAATCTATTGATATAGGTTTCTATTTTTTCGGGGATCTCAAAATGGATGACGGGAATATCATTGTTCATTTCGGGAACAAAGCCTTCTTCATCAGGCGTGATCAGGATCGGGCAGGCCTCAAGATTACGTTCTTCCGAGTCCAATAAGTGGGTGGAATCTGCATTGTGACCATTGTTAGCTAAATGATCTGCCAGTGTTTTTGCTGTTTTAGATGAATTGGTGAAAATAACTGTTGGTTTGCCCTGCAGTGTGCCAAGTGTGTGATCGAGCAGTGCTAGTTTATGTGTAAAGTCATCAGATTTATGTACAACCTGAGGTAGTTGCAATAAAAGGCTTTTTTCATCTTCAATCGTAACTTCTTCAGCACTTGGCAATAAATTCCGAATGTATGGCGTGACTTCGTCATCCGGTCGGACAAATGCGATAACAGGTGTATCTGCAGGTTTTTGAGCGATGACTTTGTCAATTAACTCAGACAAGCCTTTTTTATAGATTGCTGTTAAATCATCAATAATGAGTAATTCAATTTTTGAAAAGTCAGCCTTATTATTATCGACCAGGTCATTGAGGCGTCCTGGTGTAGCGATCATTAAATCAAGCGGACGACGCAATAAACGCATTTGTGGTTGATAGGGGCGTCCACTGACAATAAAGCCGGTGCGAATCTGCTGCTCTTCATCCAGTAAGCGTTTAACCGTATAGGTAATTTGATTAACCCGGTCACGCCTTGAGGTTAGCACCAGAATGCGTGAGCCATGATGTTCTTCCAAGGGGTTATCAAGGATGTAATCAATGGCCGGAATCAGGAATGCACCGGTCTTGCCAGCAGCTGATTGGCTCCAGACAATGACACTTTTCCGCTGAGTCATCAGAGGAATAAGCTGTTCCTGTAATTCGGTTGGGTTTTCATAACCAGCATCCGCAATAGTAGCGGCAAAACTTTCTTGTAAGCCTAAATTAACAAAAGACAATAGTAAACTCCCTGACCGAGTATGCAGGTAAGTAATTCATAAATCATTTTCTAGAATGAACATTGAAAACGGGATTCGATAGCGAAGCTTTTTTTGGGGCAGATTCTTTCTGAAAATTTATGAATAAAATGATGCCCAAGACTTCAGTAAAAGTATTATATATGTGGCGTTGAGTCAACAAGTATACGATAAGTGTGTTGTAAATTCACATCAAAGCGTCAATTGCATCACCTAATCGGGCAGCAAGAACAATTTCGATGCCTTTAATTTTTTGGTGTGGCTTATTTGCTTTGGGAATAATCGCACGTTTAAAGCCATGTTTAGCAGCTTCACGTAATCTTTCTTCACCATTCGGAACAGGACGTATTTCACCCGCCAGTCCTACTTCACCAAAAATAACGACATTGGTAGGAAGCGGACGATTACGAAAGCTGGATAAAGCAGCAATCAGTAAAGGTAAATCTACGGCCGTTTCAGATATTTTAACACCACCTACGATGTTTATAAAGACATCTTGATCAAACATGGCAATATCACCATGACGATGCAGCACAGCAAGCAACATAGCTAAGCGATTTTGCTCCAGTCCGAGGGCTACTCTGCGTGAATGTCCTCCGTGACTGCTATCGACCAAAGCTTGCACTTCCACCAGTAATGGACGCGTGCCTTCACGAGTTACCATAATGGCGCTGCCGGGTACAGGTTCCTCATGACGGGAGAGGAATATGGCAGATGGATTGCTTACGCCTTTTAAGCCTTGTTCGGTCATGGCAAACACACCCAGCTCATTAACTGCTCCAAAACGATTTTTTACAGCACGTAAAATGCGGTAGCGTCCGCCAGGATCACCTTCAAAATACAGTACTGTGTCAACCATGTGCTCCAGAACACGTGGCCCGGCAAGTGTACCTTCTTTGGTAACATGGCCGACAATAAATATAATGGTTTGAGTTTGTTTGGCAAAGCGCACTAATTGTGCGGCAGATTCGCGAATTTGGCTGACTGAACCGGGTGCAGATTGTAAGTGTTCGGTAAATAAGGTTTGAATGGAGTCAATGACCATGAGTTGCGGTTGTTCACTTTGTGCCAGTTTTAGGATGGTTTCGACACAGGTTTCAGTCAATAGCCGTAAATGTTGGGCCGGTAAGGCCAGGCGTTTGGCACGCATGCCGATCTGTTGCACAGATTCCTCGCCGGTCACATATAAGCTGCTGTTGTTCTGAAGCTCACATAGTGTTTGTAACAAGATAGTGGATTTCCCGATGCCAGGATCACCCCCAATCAAAACTACTGAGCCAGCTACCAGGCCACCGCCTAATACACGATCAAGTTCAGCTAGTGATGTGGGTATGCGGGGGTCTTCTTTGGTTTGAACATCAGATAGTGATTGAATGGTTGCCCTATCACCGGTGTACCCGCTGAACCGGGGATTCTTTTTTGCCGCAGCAGGCAGGCTGACACTTTCTTCCAGGGTATTCCATTCTTCACAGTCCGAGCATTGTCCATTCCATTTGTTATGCAGGCTGCCACAGGCGGTGCAATGATATTGTGTCTTGGCTTTACTCATTGCTGCTATTGTCCTGTTTACGATCGATGCGGGGGTGGAGGATCAGTGTTTTCACAGCATTATTACGGGTTTTGCGTATTTCCATCGGGTAATTATCGATTAATACCGTCATGCCAGGAACAGGAATGGATTCGAGGTACTCGATAATCAGGCCATTGATTGTTTTTGGGCCATCAGTTGATAGCTGCGTATCCAGCTGCCTGTTGACTTCCCGAATAGCTGTTGCGCCATCAAGCCAGTGGCTGCCGTCATCACGTTCCTGGATTTCACGGCTATGACTCATTGGCACGGTTGAAAATTCGCCGACAATTTCTTCCAGTATGTCTTCTATTGTTAGTAGCCCCTGAATTTCACCATACTCATCAACAACAATGCCAATGCGGCGGGAAGCTTCACGAAAGTTTATTAGTTGTTGCGCTAGCGTAGTGCTTTCGGGGACAAAATAAGCCGGACGAATGGCTTGTAGTAGGCGCTCACGATCCAGCTTGCCTTCCTGGAACAGTGGCAAAATCTTGCGCATATGAATGAAGCCCAGAATATCGTCAAGGTTGTCATCAAATACCAGCATGCGGGTAAACTGACTGTGCAATAGTTGTTCTTCTATTTCACTCCAGTCCTCGCTCATGTCCAGGCCTAGAATCTGGTTGCGGGGAATCATCACATCTTCAACCGTTGTAGATTCCAGATCCAGCACACTGATTAGCATATCAAGGTGTGCTTTAGGGATGTGTGGTCCGGTTGTATGCATGATGCTGCGTAATTCTTCCCGGTTCAGGGCGATATTGCCATTAACATCGGGTCGCATGCGGAATAAGCGCAGGATGGAGTTGGACATAATATTGATCAGCCAGACCAGCGGCCAGGCAACTTTTAGTATGCCGGTATAAATGTGTGATGCGGGAAAGGCTATGCGTTCAGGATGCAATGCTGCCAGCGTTTTTGGCATGACTTCAGCAAAAATCAGCAAAAATAATGTCAGTAATCCGGTGGTAATTGCCAGTCCGGCACTGCCAAACAGACTGAAGCCAATGAGGGTGGCTAATTGTGTGATAAGCACATTAATAAAGTTATTGCCCAGTAATATAAGACCAATAAGTCGGTCGGGCTTGTCCAGTAATTGTTGCGCAAGAAGGGCACCGACATGACCCTGTTCAGCCTGATGCCGCAATTTGTAACGGTTGAGAGACATCAATGCAGTTTCTGATCCGGAAAAAAAACCGGACAGCAAAAATAGGCCAAAGAGTCCTGCAAATTGCACCCACAGCGGAATACCTTCCAGTGTCATGATTGTTTTACCAGATATTCGATCACAAATTTACTGCCCCAGAATGCCAGCATGAGTAAAATAAAACCGCTGACTGTCCAGCGAATGGCTATCTTGCCACGCCAGCCGTAACGCCAGTGTCCGAATAACAAGGTGGAAAAAGTAATCCAGGCTAGTATAGATAATATAGTTTTATGAGCAACCTGCTGGCCGAATAGGCCATCCAGGTAAATCAAACCGCTGAGTAAACCGAGGGTTAGCAGGATAACGCCTGCTGAGATGAGCTGGAAGAGGAGTGACTCCATGTCTTGCAAAGGAGGTAGCGTGCGGATAAATCCGTTCGGTTTGTGGTTATGTAAAAAATGGCTCTGAGTAGCCAGCAGTAAAGCTTGTAGTGTCGCCAAGGCTAGCATGCTGTAGGCCAGCAAAGATAATATAATATGAAGCCCAAGGCCATTTTGTAAGATAATGCTGTTGCCGGTTTGAGTTAGCCCATTAGCCAGAACCAGCGCGATTATCGTGCCGGGGATAACAATAAGCCCCATGGTTTCCAGCGGACGTTTTAGGTGGGCAAGGAATAACAGGAAAGTGGTGAGCCATGCCACGATCGACAGCGAGCCTGGGAGGTCAATGGTCATAGAGCCATTTTCCAGCCAAGGCAGTAATAGAGTTGTGCCATGTAGAATAAGGCTGAGCAACCAAAATATATTCAGTAATTTCAGCTCAGGTTTTCGCTCGGTTTGTTTGCGCAAGCGCAGAGCGATGGCCAGCCATGTGGCAATCCAGGCAAGTGCGGCCAGTGAGGTGAGTATTGTTATCATGTTTCTCGCAGCTTGTTTATCGACGAAATGACTATACAGTAGTGCTATGATAGCAATTTGTGCACGACTGCGACTAGAAGAAGACAATCATGTTTGAAAATTTAAGTGGACGCTTGTCCAGTACGGTAAAAAAACTCCGGGGTCAGGCGAGACTGACCGACGATAATATTAAAGAAGCGCTGCGCGATGTGCGTATGGCTTTATTGGAAGCGGATGTTGCGTTGCCGGTAGTCAGGGATTTTATTAGCCGGGTACGTGAGCGTGCGATAGGACAGGAAGTGCTGAATAGCCTTTCGCCGGGTCAAGCGCTGATCAAGGTGGTGAATGACGAGCTGGTGGAAACTATGGGGCAGGCGAATGAGTCGCTGGACCTCAATGCTCAGCCTCCGGCCGTTATCCTGATGGCAGGTTTGCAAGGTGCCGGTAAAACAACCACTGTGGGTAAGTTAGCTCAGTTTCTAAAAGAGAAAAACAAGAAGTCAGTGATGGTGGCGAGTTGTGATGTTTATCGCCCTGCGGCCATTAAACAGCTGGAAACGGTGGCGGGACAAACTGAAGCCATCTTCTTTCCCAGTGACGTCAGTCAGAAACCGGTAGATATTGCGCGTGCTGCTTTAGATCATGCGAAACATCAGTATGTGGATGTGTTGATTCTGGATACTGCGGGTCGTTTGGCGATTGATGCCGAGATGATGGACGAAATCAGCCAGTTGCATGCTGCCGTGAATCCGGTTGAGACCTTGTTTGTGGTCGACAGCATGACTGGTCAAGATGCTGCTAATACAGCGAAAGCCTTTGATGATGCGCTACCACTGACGGGTGTGGTATTGACTAAGGCCGATGGTGATGCGCGCGGTGGTGCCGCCTTGTCTGTGCGCCATATAACCGGTAAGCCGATTAAGTTTATTGGTGTCGGTGAAAAATTGGATGCATTGGAAGCTTTTCATCCAGATAGAATGGCCTCCCGGATACTCGGCATGGGCGATGTGCTGAGTCTGATTGAGGATGCACAACAGAGTGTTGATCATCAGAAAGCACAAAAACTAGCCAAAAAATTAAATAAAGGTAAGAGTTTTAATTTTGAAGATTTGCGTGAGCAGATGCTACAGATGCAAAAGATGGGCGGTATGGGTGGTTTGATGGATAAGATGCCGGGCATGGGTAATATGGCAGCACAGATGAGTAGTCAGACGGGAGATAAGGAGGTTCGCAGAATGATTGCGATTATTAACTCAATGACTCCGGGTGAGCGCCGCCACCCTGATCTGATTAAGGCTTCTCGTAAACGCCGTATTGCCTTAGGTTGTGGTTTGCAAGTACAGGATGTGAACCGTTTAATGAAGCAACAGCAGCAAATGAGTAAAGTCATGAAGAAGTTTTCTAAAGGTGGCATGCGGAAAATGATGCAAGCTATGAAAGGTAAAATGCCGCCGGGCGGTGGTGGATTTCCGCCAATGGGCGGTTTTTAGCGGTAATTTTTCTCTCATTTGCCAATTTTCAGACAAGATGGGTTTACCCTTTCATGGTAGCGATGTATCATTCTGTTGTTCGGAAGTCACAATAGTAAGGGTTTTACTGTTGGCTTTGCGCAACTTTGATCGGGTTTTGTCACAAAATAGTACGCGTAAGCGACTGGCGGATTTGTTATTTCTATCGAGGGTGATAAATTTCTGCTGGTTGTGCGCTCGAACCAATCTGAGATGTTGATTGTTAATTGATCGGCCTGATCAGATGTGCTTTCCCTATAAACAACTAAACGAGACTAAAGACTATGAAAATTAAGACTCAACTAACACTTGCATCGGTTATTGCTGCGGGATTGTTGGCATCAGGTTGTAGCCAGCAAATGGTTGCTCAACAGGCTGTAGCAGAAGTAGTAACTCCAGAGCCTATTCAGAGAACAGTGGTTGATTGTTCTTCGTGTAAGAAGCCAGCACCGGCTGCTCCTAAGCCAGTGATGCGTGGCAATATGCATGCACATCCTGCTATTCCTAACTGTACTGATTCAGTTAAGCATAATCACCCGCATCCTAAAGGTGGTCGTCATACACATGCTTATAGCTGTAAGAAAGCTGCACCAGCACCACGTCCGGCACCAATGCCAGCACCAGCTCCGGCACCACGTCCTGTTGTAAATCCTGATGCGCACACTCACCCGGCTATTCCTAACTGTACTAATTCAGTTCGTCACGTACATCCGAATGGTCGTAGTGCTCACTCTCACCGTTATTCTTGTCGCAAGCCAGCAGTGCAGCGCCCAGTTCAACGTCCGGTGCAGCGCCCAGTTCAACGTCCGATCCAGCGTCCAGTAATGCGCCCGGTAATGCCAGCAATGCCTGTAATGCCTAAAGTTAAGGCAAAAGGTACTTACAGAGGCCCTATCCAGATCGATGGTGTGATGCAGCAGTACCAGAACTAATCGATGTTTTTCAAGCTATTCTTCGGAGTAGTTTTGGGTAAATGTTGTAAAAAGCCCGACATTATTTGTTAATGTTGGGCTTTTTTGTGTGTATTTGTTGTTTTTTTCTGTGCAATTGGGCATTTTACAGTAAACTCGGATGCGAGTTTTGTGTCTTATTCTCAACGTTTGAGTTGTTTTGTTACCATAAATTAAAAGCCGGTCTCTATGAATAAATTTAATCTGTCGTCGTTGCTCGTTATTTTATTGCTTATTTTTCCCTTTGGATCTGCCTCAGCCGCAGTGTGGGTGGATGAAAATGTCTGGGATAATAACTGGGAAAATCGCTACCGTCATTGGGTGAAAACGCAGTGGACGGACGACATATTTATGAACCCTGCGAAGCCTATCTATTATAAATATGAGAATGACTGTGCTGATGCTTCGTATGCGATGAGGTTGATTTTTGCTTTTGAAAATAAGCTACCTTTTGTCGTCAATAATCAGATGAAGCCTGGAAAGACGATTTCTAACCAGATGAAAAGTTGGGATAAGTTACCAGTTGGCGTGAGGGTTAGGAAATTTCTGGATTATATTGCTGATGTGACCAGTACAACATCGTTACGTAATGACACTTACCCTGTTGCTTTGAGTGACATAAAACCGGGTGATGTTTATGTTGCGCCAGGCGTGCATTCATACCAGATAGTTGAGATAACGGAGACAGGTATTGCTGAAGTCATGGCATCTACCACGCCAAAAATCGCACGTTTTTTGTTGCGAACCCCTTCTTTTCCATTTTATGTTCCTGATGATAAAAAGATGCGGGATGGTTATCGCCGTTTTAAACAGCCACAAAATATCCGTAAGTCAGCCAAAAGCCAGCCCGGTTATAGTGAAGAGCAATTCCACTTAGCCAGAGATCTTAAGTTTGATTACGTTGCTTTTACTGACGTGATTGCAAAGAAGCTGGGTAAACGGGCAGAGCGTCCTGATGAAAAAACAACACGTTTATTGTTGGCGCTGTGCATGTATGCTAATGACCGGAGTGTATATGTGTATGATGCTTTGTGGCATTTGCAGGAAATTCGCAAGAAGACAGGGCGCAGTTGTATGAATCGTCAGGAGTATGATGGTTACTCAACGCCTGGTAGAGATAAGCGGCTGGGATTGTTTTTTAGCTCCATCCGTAGCCATTTAGACAGAGTGGGCCGGTTTGACCCGCGTTCTCGTCCGGCAAGGTGGGCAAAAGCTGTGTTCGCGATTGATGAACCGCCAGTAGGTGAGTTGAAGCACCTGAACGATTTCTGCATGGTGCAGATGACCTTGGGTGAAGAATTATATATGCCGTTACGCGAGCTGCGGAAAAATTTGGAAGGAGGTCATTTGGTCTCTGATCCGCATGCTCCGTTACAGTATCGGTGGGGAGTAGTGAAGACTCCCTACAAGGCAACCTGCCCAACATATTAACGACCGTTCGGCTTTATTTTTGGTGCGTGCGTAAATATGATGGGTTGAACCACTTTCAATTTAGTAAAGACTAGATATGTTGACTATACTTGAGAGTGCTTTTCCTTTAATAACGAAAGAGACCTATAGACTATGAAAATGAAAACTCAACTGACGCTTGCAGCAGTAGTTGCTGCTGGTTTGTTGGCATCTGGCTGTAGCCAGCAAATGGTAGGCCAGCAGGTGGCTCAGCAAGTAGCCCCTGCAGCGGCGGCTCCTGTGGTTAAGACGGTTGTTGATTGCAGTAAGTGTAAGCGCCCAGCGCGTCCGGCTCGGCCAGCTGCTCCACGTGGTGGTAACCTGCATGCGCATCCTGCGATTCGGGGTTGTACTAATTCAATCAAGCATAATCACCCGCATCCACAAGGTGGGCGTCATTCTCACAAGTACGGTTGCAAAAAAGCAGCACCACGTCGTGCAGCTCCTCGTCCGGCACCGGCTCCTCGTCCGGCACCGGCTCCTCGTGTAGATCCGAATGCGCATACGCATCCTGCCATTCCTAACTGCACAAATTCAGTGCGTCACGTTCACCCGAATGGCAACCGTGCACATGCTCATCGCTATTCTTGCCGTAAGCCAGCTCGTCAGGCTCCACGTCAGCCGCAGCCACAGCCGCAGCGTCGTGTTCAAAGTGGTCACTTCCACCCAGCTATTCCGGGCTGTACTACTTCAGTAAGGCATAATCACCCAACGGCTCGTGGTGGTGCTCATTCGCATCGTTACTCCTGTCGTCGTCCTCAGGCGCAAGCACCTCGCAGACAATACCAGCAGGTTGTGCCTGTTATGCCTAAAGTGAAGGCAAAGGGTACTTACAGAGGTCCTATCAAGATTGATGGTGTGATGCAGCAGTACCAGAACTGATTTATGCAGGAATATTCCTGACTGATTAGCGTTAGTAAGAAGGCCGGTATCATTAAGTTGATACCGGCCTTTTTTTGTTTATCAGTGTGTCAAACTTGGGTGTGGATTAAGTTAAGCTGCCGTTAGGAAAACACTTGATATTCTTATGGTGCAATAAATTCCTATAATAATCACAATAAGTGGACACCAAAAATGAAAGTAAATATTCAAGGTATTTTCTTGGTTGTTGCAACATCTGTTGTTGTATCAGCTTGTAGTCACCAGCAAGTGGCACCTGAGCCAATTGTCATGGCTCCGACACCAACCGTTATAGAACAGCCTGTTGTTATGCCAGCACCGAAGCCTTATGTTCAGCCTGCTCCTATAAGGCCAGCGCCATTGCCGGTAGCAAGGCCAGTGCCAGTGGTTAAACCAAGACCTGCTCCGGTCGTGGTTCATAAGCCAAGACCGGTTGCGCCTAAGCCAGTTTATATGCCCCCTGTTAAGGCTAAGGGTAATTACCGTGGCTCCATTCCAATTGCTTCCGATCTAAGGCAGTATTACCAGCAATAAGCTGAAATTTGATTGATTAGGCCTGTATTGGTGAAGTTTTGATGTAGTTGCTGATTTATTGTGTGATATCCGTTGTTTTTACCGTAAATAGTGCTACATTCAACTTCGCTGGTACTGGTTCTGCAGTGCTCATTTTGATACCAGGATTTGGATGAGGTAGGCGATGCTTGGATTTTTAAAGATGAACAAAAATAATGGATACGCTGTTTTTTTTCTGACAGCCTCAGTCGTGATGTCAGGAGCACTGTCTGGTTGCAGTAATAATGCTGTTAAGCCCATAGCTGCTTCTAAAGTAAATGAAAAGGCTGCTCCTGTAGTTAAAAAAGAAGTGGTAGTTATTAATAAAAAGGTGGGTGCTAAGGATGAGCATCATGCGGCATACGATAAGAAGCGTATGTGGTATAACCAGCAATGGATGACGCAACGCCAAAATGCTCAGAAGAGCCAAAATGCCCGGAAGAATAGGGCCAGCGTCAATACGAATGCTCAAAGTAAAAAAACTTACACCCGGTCAGCGCCTGTTCAGCCAGCAAAGTTGCCGCATTATGGTCTGCCAGGTCAATTTATACAAAATCAGGCTCGTCAGCAACGTCAAAAACGTCAACAACCTGTTCAGCGGCGGCAAGTTCAAAAGCAAAATCAATATGCCTCCAGAGGTGTTGTCCGCCAGCGCCGCTCAAATGTGAATTTGGCTGAAAACTTGTCGCAAGCAGCGATCGCCCGCACTTATCAGCGTGTCAGGTATGATGGGCGATATATTCCAATTTCTTACCCTATGGGTGATGTCCCGGCGAATATTGGTGTTTGTACAGATACCGTTATTCGTTCGTACCGTCGTTTAGGTATTGATTTGCAGCGCCTGGTTCACGAGGATATGTCACGTGCTTTCCATGCTTATCCGAACCTGTCTAAGTGGGGTTTGTCCTCGCCTGATCCTAATATTGATCATCGGCGGGTGCATAATCTGAAAGTATTTTTCTCACGTCATGGCCGCCGTCTTCCTGTGACTAATAATCCCGCCGATTACCGTCCTGGTGATCTGGTGACCTGGGATTTGAGAAATGGCGGGCAGAATCATATTGGTTTGGTAGTTAACCGGCGTTCGCCTGTAGATCCCAATCGGTACATGATTGTGCATAATATCGCCAATGGTGACCGGATGGAGGACGTTCTGTTCTCAATGCCGATCACCGGGCATTACCGTTATTTGCCAAATAGGAATCAACAATGGATAGCTTCAGCCCGCTAAACTGGGTTGGCTGGTGTGTTGAAAGGGCCTTTGGGTAGAAACTCAGTGGCTCTTTTGGTTTTTAAGTCTTTATTTTGTAAGAGTTTTGATAAATTTCTCAGATGATGCTTCACTTTTTCTGAGAAAACCGTACAATTGCGCGTTTACTTTTAGCAGAGCTACTCTGCTGACTGGCAATCTAAATCTATTTTAAGGTTCTTGAGTTATGGTAGTTATTCGCTTGGCTCGTGGTGGTTCAAAGAAACGCCCGTTCTACAATATTGTTGTAACCGATAAGCGCAAGCCTCGTGATAGTGGCTATATCGAGCGCCTCGGATATTTTAATCCTATGGCTCGTGGTCAGGAAGTGCGTTTGCACCTTGAAGATGATCGCATTGCACATTGGAAAGCACAAGGTGCACAGCCTAGCGACCGTGTTGCTAAATTGCTGGACAATGCCGCTAAGGCAGCTGCAGCTTAAGTTGTAAAAATATGCAGCCTGACAACAACTCTATTATCACACTGGGGAAAGTCAACGGTGTGTTCGGTGTTAAGGGCTGGGTTAAAGTTTACAGCTACACAGCTCAACAAGATGACATTCTGTCCTACAAGGACTGGTATTTACAGCAGGCTGGTGAATGGCGGAAAGTTAAGTTGTTGAATGGTCAGCGCCAGGGTAAGGGCATTGTTGCCAATATCGAAGGGATAGCTGATCGTGATCAGGCATTAGCCTTACAGGATACGCTGATTGGTACTGTTCGTGATGCTTTGCCTGAGTTATCAGCTGATGAATTTTACTGGTCTGACCTTATGGGCCTGAATGTCGTTACTGTCGGGCAGCAGCAACTGGGTGAAATATCTCATTTGTTCGAAACCGGTGCTAATGACGTTATGGTCGTTAAAGGTGATCGGGAACGCTGGATACCTTGGCTTATGAACGATGTCATAAAGCAGGTTAATCTGGATGAAGGAACAGTTCAGGTTGATTGGGACCCGGATTTTTGAGGTGTGAATGCACTTTGACGTAATTACTTTGTTTCCCGAGTGGGTTGCATCAGTCACCGAAAATGGTGTTGTACGTCGGGCCTCAGAAAAAGGACTGGTATCAGTAAAGTGTACTAATCCTCGTGATTATTCAAGCGACGTTCACCGGACAGTTGATGATCGCCCTTATGGCGGTGGCCCGGGAATGGTGATGAAGGCTGATTGCCTGTTAGCAGCAATCCGTGATGTCAGATCCGTTAATAAAGGCAGGCTGATTTATCTGAGTCCCCAGGGGCAGCAGTTATCTCAGGATAAAGTTAAAAAATTATCAGCAGAAAAAGATTTAATTCTGTTGTGCGGGCGCTATGAAGGTATTGATGAGCGGGTGATTCAGCTTGAAGTCGATGCCGAATATTCAATTGGTGACTACGTGTTGAGTGGTGGCGAATTGGGTGCAATGGTGCTGATTGACAGTGTTTCGCGTTTATTGCCTGGTGTTTTAGGGCATGATGGTTCCGCTGAT
>CALHAO010000354.1 GCA_937931765.1 uncultured Thiotrichaceae bacterium | reverse complement strand
TCTATTTGATACCTATTCCAGACAGTATTTGGAAAACACTTCCTGGACACGAACCTTATGTTGATGCTCTAACCTGGCTAACAAATAACAAACAAACTCCTTGGCTAAGCTTCAGTATGGTTCCACAAAGGACACTGCATTCTGCAATTACCATAATATCACTTGTTGCTATTTTTATAGCCACCTCGGCACTATCAGTAGAAAAACAAACTCGCTTAACTTATGTTTTCTTAGGCATAGCTTGTATACAAGCTATGATTGGCCTGATTCAATACTCAAATCCTGCAATGTCATTGCTGTTCTTTGAATATACAATGGGGGGCAATGCCCAAGGCACCTACCTTAACCGTGATCATTTCTCTGCACTCATGCACATGAGTTTACCGATAGCAATAGGATTAGTGGCATGTAATATTGGGGTAAAACATAAAACGGCTAATAGCCATATTTCTTCTGCCCTGCTAAATAAAGTTTTTAGCTTTACTCTCGCTATGTTACTGATTCTGTTAGGTGGCATCTTCGCACGATCACGAGCTGGTGTGTTTTTAATAATGCTAGGCATAATAATTTCAGTCATAGTTTTTTCAAAACATATCGGAGGAAAGCGCAGTGCAGGGTTAGCTGTTACGATTGGAACCTTAGGAATTGGTAGCGCAGTGAGTATTGGCCTTATTCCTGTACTAAACCGCTTTATAGTGGCTAACCCTATGGAAGATCTGCGCTGGACACTTTTTGCTGATGCGATTCATGGCATCAAAACATTTTTCCCATTTGGCAGTGGCCCTGGCACATTTCAGGATATATACAGAACACTACAACCGGTCGAACGCTTAAAATTCATTAACCACGTACATAATGACTATCTTGAACTGGTGTTTGAAACAGGGATAATAGGTATTTTTATCCTGCTTTTAGTATTAGTTTTATATATTCATGGATGGGTAAGCCTAAAAAATTACAACTGGGGAACCTATCGCTTTATTAAAACTGCTGCTGGTATCAGCTTGTTTCTTATTTCGCTGCACTCGCTTGTAGATTTCAATCTACATACGCCTGCTAATGCTGTATTTGTCTCTTTTTTAGCCGCAATTTTTTTAAGTAAGCAAAAAGCATAAAAGTCAGCGGGAACAATTTTTCAGGTTAATTGAACAGCGTGAATAGGGTACTCTGTATTTACTGTCCATTGTTCCTAAAATATTATCTGCCGCTCCTCTCACCTTTTTTACAATCTCATCTGCTGAGACCCCTGTCTTTTGTTTTTCAAACAAAGCGAAAGCAATCTGCTTAAACTGCTTTATCTCCTTTACAAAATCATCATCACCACCAAAATTTACTAAATTTCCCACTTTCTGATTAGCAGAAAATCGTTGATAAAGTTCCAGCTTTATAGCCCTGTCCACCTGTAACTCCAAGTCAGAATAATCTAGGCTAACTGTCCCTAACCAGTTTTTGAAGGAAACTAACTTGTACACTGCGACAATGGATCTACCCGGCACTTTCATCCAGGTTAATATTTTTTGCAGTGAAGGGTTATGCCTCATATTGACTAGGTAACTTCCCTTAACACCAGCTCTTGTAAGTGCCAAACTAACAAATTCAGAACAATATAAGCGTGTACTATCAATTGAATTAAAATAGGCATCAAAAGGGGTTTTTGATTTAGCATGATAGTCTGAAAAATTAATTAATGTTTGGACATCCGCCGAAGAAGGAGGAGAAAATATACTGATAGTTCTGGACTCAGAAAGAAAAACATCTAAAGGCGTTCTTTTAACATGACCAGTTATAGCATCAGAGGGAGCTCCACCACCTAACCCTGCCATAACTGATAATTTGTTAATCTCACCGTTTGCCTCATATACAAAAATATTATTACCTTCAACCTCAACGATCCCCACGTGAAAAAACGGAGAAAACTCTGGGTACGTAGCTAGGATAAGAAAATTGGTAGGCTTAGGGGACTCTGTCAGTAAAATCTGACCAGTCTGCAATTTACTTTTCCACTGCTGATGGGCAACATTGTTCTGTGTTGAAAAGGTAACTGACCTAATCGATTCGCTAGCAAAAACTGCTCCCGACATTCCGGATGCAGCAACCAGAAAGACTTGAAATACAATTACACATTTCATGGCAGAGAATTTTATTCTTGTCAACAGCATCATTGTTGCTCCGGTTTTTTTACCTTGAGGAAATGATTCAAAGCTGGATCTGTCTCAGCTGATAAGGTGTCCTGAACGGCAACAGGAGGGGTGGCGCAAGAACAACATAAACTGATAAAAAAAAGTGAAAAATATCTAACTAACATAATGAATTTTACTCATTTAAAAGTAAAAGACCCGCTAATTTGCGGGTCTTTTACTCTTATTTATACAAAGCGGTATCACAAGGAGCGGCCACTCTAGGGACTAGGGGCATCATCACTTGTCGCTGTTACAACAAACATAAGACCAGTAAATGCTATTGGAAATGCACTACCAACAGTTGCTCCAGCATATTTGCCGGTAGCAGACTTAGTTCTAGATCCGCCAAATTTTCCATTAGTAGAAAATTTGCCAGTAGCAGGTGCATTACCAGCTGCATTTACCACAGTACCAGTCACAGTTTCTGTACCTTGACCCACTGCGAGCTGCTGGTCACCACTACCACACTGAGCTGACTCAGTTACAGTAACCAAACTGTTAGCACCATGAACAACTTTACACTGGCTACTAACATATTGTAGCTCAATAGATGCTTTTTCAGGAACAATCAGATAATCGTTATCAAAAATCTCTGCACCCTGAACAAGCAAACGGCGAGAGCCACTTGTTGCATCTTCAGCCAAAACCTGAGCTTCCTGACTGATAACTTTTGCAACTACTTTTTTGGCACTGTCTTCAGCAGCACTAACGCCTGCTGAAGCTACCGTAAGCCCAAAAATGACGGCACTTAATAGTTTCAATTTCACTGCTAAATCTCCAAAATTATTCTTGAGTTTTAATTATAACCGTAAAATAGTAAAAGTCAAAATTTAAGCGATTAAATTCGCACAAATGAATATTCTACGAATTTCTTTAACCACAGTAAAACCCGCCTCCCGGAATAACCTTACCCTGCACACCAAGTGCCTTGGGATGATATCCGATAGCACGCTCGTAATTCGCTCTCATACAAAACTGATTACCTTTGGCCTGAAGTTCTTTAGGAACAGGCCCGAACCGTTCAGTATTTTGCCATGCAACTTTTTGGGGATGTCGCTCATCGTCAGAGTCAGATAGGACCAAGCGCGGCGGAGCACTGACTCCGGATTTAGTCATCATGCCTGAACATCCGGAAAGAATGGCAGTCACTGCAATACTGGTAATAATCGTATACTTGTTCATTTCGGGAACCTTCCAAAGTTTTTAATAATTGGAGCTACTATTAAGTGGCCCTATCTGTAGGGTAGTATTTGTAATGAGAAAGGTTCATAAAATTGTTCACTTCGCCTAAAAATCACTCTTTATTATTTAAATAATCATTTGACTAACAATTGATCACCCTTCCGCATAAAGTTATATTTTTTAAGCATTTCACTCTTAATTTCAATAACATAAAAAACGCCACCAACCTTGACACTAGGACAGTTCAAAGAACGACAAGGAGCAACTGACCTAACGGTATGAATCAACACTCCATTCTGATTAAAAAACAGCATATCCATTGGGAAATGAGTATTCTTCATCCAAAAATCAACCCTAACCTCCCGCTCAAACACAAACAAAGCCCCCGCCCCCTCGGGCAAATCTTTTACATGCATCAATCCAAGCGCCCTCTCTTCCGGCGTATCAAATACCACCACCTTTAGCGGCACATCACCAATATAAACCTGAGTATCGAACGAAAGCACCCTGCTGCCACCAGCGGGCGCAGCACTACACCCTCCCAACACTGCTAATACCACTAAAACCACACACCCACGAAAAAACGTACTGATCATCGTTATAAATTAAAAGTTTGCTCACAAGGCCTTAAACTTTATCGCTAAACCCCACCTTTAACCACTTTTTTACCCCATACGGTCAATGAACTTGATAGACTCACACAAAGACTTACCATTCAGTATCTAAAAGGAGCAAGACATGAATTTTCAGCGTAACGTTGGCCGTAAAGATAAGAACATCAGAATCGCAGTGGGTATTGCGCTTATTGTTGTAGGATTTTTATCGTCTAAATTATTAATATTAATCGGTGCAATTGTCCTCGCTACAGGTGTTTTCAGTTTCTGTGGTCTGTACCAATTACTAGGCATGAACACCGCCACAACAGCAGAGCAAGTAGCTGCCAGTGATGACCTCAGCGAACGCGCCAGTGA
>CALHAO010000353.1 GCA_937931765.1 uncultured Thiotrichaceae bacterium | reverse complement strand
TCAAAATCAGATGTAAAAGCTGCCCGTGCCGCAGGTTTTAAGATTATCTGTATGAGTTATGGGTATAATCATGGCGAAGATATACGCAACTATCATCCGGATGCTGTGATTGACTCAATGTCAGCATTAACTGACTTAATTACACCGCGCTAGGAACATTCAGGGTCGAAAGTAGTCGAATGGATTGGTAACAATAAAACCGCCGCACCGGTTTCCGCCACTGGGCGGCGGCATTCCAATAAAAAAAGGCACGACATGTTAACCCAAAAATTACTCCTAATCAGCACGCTGATCTTCGCCGCCACTCCACAGGCGCAAGCTGACCAGCACATTCCACAAGCTGCCAACACCATTGATCCGAATAGCGCCATCACTTTCTTAATGGGAAAAGCTGGCGTAGAAGACCGCTTCGCCACCATTGCCAGCCGCTATGCTTCACGCAAAGGCCTGAAATTAGATCCCAAGGCCTATGAAGCTTTCAAGCAGATGCATGCTGCCGCAAAAAAAGATGGCATCAAACTGGTAATAAAATCAGCCACACGTAATTTTGGTTACCAAAAAGGTATTTGGGAACGTAAGTGGACAGGCGCACGCAAAGTCGACGGACAAAACCTCTCCAGATCAATGCCTGATCCGACCACCCGCGCTCTGAAAATTCTCGAAAACAGCTCCATGCCCGGTAGCTCACGCCACCACTGGGGCACCGACATAGACCTGAACTCATTCAATAATAACTATTTCCGCTCTGGCAAAGGCAAAAGAGAATATGACTGGCTGGTGGCGAATGCTGCCACTTTCGGTTTCTGCCAACCTTACACTGCTAAGGGAAATGGCCGGAACACAGGTTATAATGAAGAACGCTGGCACTGGACGTATATGCCGGTATCACAGCGTTATACCAACGACGCAGGTATGTACCTGAATGATGCTTTATTTGGTGGATTCCAGGGTGCAGAGACCGCGCAACAGATTAAAATTGTCGAAAATTATGTGTTGGGTATTGATCCGGCTTGTCGATAAACAGAACCGTTAAGATATTTCATGACCCTTTTATAAAGGCTGTGCTAGAATCTGGGGCACTACTGAAACAACTGATAAAGTGTAAACACTGATGATACTTTTCCCTCTTGAAAACTCGTGGCGATGGCGTAGCTGGTGAAGCAATAACTCACCCTGCGATACCTGACATCTCTAAATTTTCAACAAGGATTACATCATGAATCAGACTCGTTTTAATGCGTACATTGCCGAAGGTTACAATCGTGTGCCTGTTTACCGGCAAATTCTCGCTGACCTCGACACACCGCTCAGTGCTTACCTGAAACTGGCTGATGCGCCCTACTCCTACCTGTTTGAATCTGTGCAGGGTGGTGAAAAATGGGGCCGTTATTCCATTATTGGCCTGCCAGCGCAGACGGTGATTAAAATCTTTGGCCTGCGGGTTGAAATCCATCGCAAGAACCAGCCGATTGAAAGCATTGAAGTGGCTGATCCGCTGCAATGGATTGATGACTTTCAGGCTACCTTCAAAGTTCCCGATATAGATGAGCTACCGCGTTTTAATGGCGGGCTGGTCGGGTATTTTGGTTATGAAACCATTCGTTATATTGAGCCGAAATTAGCGGGCATTGAAAAAACCGATCCGATTGGCACACCTGATATTTTATTGATGGTGTCCGATGAGGTTATTGTTTTTGATAACCTACGCGGCGAATTGCACCTGATTGTTTTAGCCGGGAACGATGAATACACATCGGCAGTTCAGCGCCTGGATGTGCTGGAACAACAGCTACAACACGCACAAAGCCAGTACAGTGCCTCGCATAAAACCGCAGAAATCAGCGAAAGTGATTTTATCTCCGGTTTCACGCAGGATGGTTATAAAGACGCTGTCAGTAAAATACGCGATTATATTATCGCCGGTGATGCGATGCAGGTGGTTATATCCCAGCGCATGAGTATCCCGTTTACGGCTGAGCCACTGGATTTATACCGCTCGCTGCGCCGCCTTAATCCCTCACCTTATATGTATTACCTGAATCTGGAGGACTTTCATATTGTCGGTTCCTCACCGGAGATTCTGGTACGGCTGGAAGATGATGTGGTCACAGTACGACCGATTGCCGGAACACGTAAACGTGGTGAAAATGAAGAGCAGGATCGGGCGCTGGAACAGGAATTATTAAACGATCCGAAAGAAATCGCTGAGCACCTGATGCTGATTGATCTGGGGCGTAATGATGCCGGACGTGTCAGCCAGACGGGTACAGTCGAACTCACCGATAAGATGATGATTGAGCGTTATTCGCATGTCATGCACATCGTATCTAATGTCACCGGCACACTGCTGCCGGATATGAGCGCGATGGATGTGCTGCGGGCGACCTTCCCCGCCGGTACGGTGAGTGGTGCGCCGAAAATCCGCGCGATGGAAATCATTGATGAACTGGAGCCGGTGAAGCGTGGCGTGTATTCCGGTGCGGTGGGCTATATAGCATGGAACGGCAATATGGACACAGCGATTGCAATTCGCACGGCGGTGATCAAAGATAAAGTTCTGCACATACAGGCCGGAGCGGGCGTGGTTTATGACTCGATTCCGGAGATGGAGTGGCAGGAGACGATGAACAAGGGACGCGCGGTTTTTCGTGCTGCCAGCGTCGCGTCAGCCGGTCTCAACGGCAAGCATTCATAAGGGAGGAATGACCATGAAAATTCTGATGATTGATAATTATGATTCCTTCACTTATAACCTGGTGCAGTATCTGGGTGAGCTG
>CALHAO010000352.1 GCA_937931765.1 uncultured Thiotrichaceae bacterium | reverse complement strand
TACCGGCTCCGGTGAGCTTGGCTAACTCGGCTGGCATTCTGGCGTGGCCAGAGAGTCACCGGGCCGGGCGTCAGGTTGATGCCCATCGTCATTCTTCTGCTGATTGGGTGCGTCCCGGCATTCTTTTGTATGGCGCTGACCCGCTTGATGAACCCAACGAATATTCAAAACGACTTAAGCCCGCAATGACGCTGGAGTCTGAGGTGATTGCTGTGCGCTCGCTGGAAGCAGGTGAGTGCATTGGTTATGGTGGGCGTTTTCAATGTCAGCAGCCTACTCGGGTGGGTGTGGTGGCAATGGGTTATGCGGACGGATACCCCCGCCACGCTGTTGATGGCACGCCTGTCAGTGTGAATGGGCAGGCTAGTCGTATCATCGGTCGGGTATCAATGGACATGCTGACGGTTGATTTGACTGATTTACCAGCAGTTCAGGTGGGGAGCAAGGTTGAATTATGGGGTAATCAGATTGCTGTCAATGATGTGGCTGCCAGCAGTGATACGATTGCTTATACCTTGTTCACGGGGATTACCCGCCGGGTTCCTTTACGTTATGCTGGTTGATTTTTGTGCTGTTTTTGTGGCTATCTAATATTAGCTATCCTTAATGTGCTTATTTAATTGACTGGTTAGTCAATTTTTCTAATATTTTTTTCTAATGTTTTTTTGCATTTCTTGAAAATTTGTACTAAGTGATTCCGATAAATCTTTTTTATTCAATGGCTTAGGATATATAGCTCTGGCTTATATGAATGATAAATGAATTGTGCGGACTGCTTGACCGGGTTCGCCTATATGTGTTTATATTTCAGCATCCTGGAGATGCCGTTCGTCGGAGGAGATGGGCGGATGGCCGGAGAAAATGGACAGTTGGTCGGAGGAGATCGGCCGTTGGTCGGAAGTTACACAGGTGAATTTATCACCTGTAATCTGTTTTTTATTGGAGTACTAAATGAAGCTTAAACAATCAATTTTTGCAATGGCCGGAGTGGCTGGACTAATGCTTGCAGGTTCTTTACAAGCGGCAACTTTAGATGATGTTAAAAGTAAAGGCCATGTTCAATGTGGTGTGAGTCAGGGGCTGCCAGGCTTTTCTAACTTTGACGATAAGGGTACCTGGACAGGGATTGATGTTGATTATTGCCGGGCAATCGCTGCTGCTGTTTTTGGTGATGCTGACAAAGTTAAATTCACGCCACTGTCTGCAAAAGAGCGTTTTACCGCACTGTCCTCTGGTGAAATCGACGTATTATCACGTAACACTACGTGGACGATGACCCGTGATACTCAGTTGGGTCTGAACTTCGCTGGCGTACTGTATTACGATGGTCAGGGCATGATGGTTCCTAGCAAATTAGGCGCTAAGTCAGCTAAAGAGCTGGACGGTGCTAACATTTGTGTTAACACAGGTACTACCACTGAGCTGAACATCACTGATTACTTCAAATCAAACAACATGAAGTTTGAATTGGTCGCTTTCGAAAAGTCTGACGAAGTTATCCAGGCATACGGTGCTGGCCGTTGTGATGTATTTACAACTGACCGTTCTGGTGTTGCTGCTGAGCGTTTGAAGCTGGCTAATCCTAACGATCATATGGTTTTACCTGAAATCATTTCTAAAGAGCCATTGGGGCCTGTTGTTCGTCAAGGCGATGATCAGTGGTTCAATATCGCTAAGTGGACATTGAATGCGATGATCAACGCTGAAGAAATGGGTGTTGATTCTGGTAATGTTGCTGAAATGATGAAGTCTGAAAATCCTGCGATGAAGCGTCTGCTGGGTACTGATGGCAAGTTCGGTGAAGAGCTGGGTCTGAGTAATGACTGGGCAATGAACATCATCAGCAAAGTGGGTAACTACGGCGAGATCTACAACAAGAACGTAGGTCCTGATACGCCACTTAAGTTACAGCGTGGCGTTAATGCGTCATGGAAAAACGGTGGCTTGATGTATGCACCACCTATTCGTTAAACACGAATAATAGTTATACTCACTACCGGGCATCATCGCCCGGTAGTGCTATCAGGGGCTTAGAAATACCCCACACTACCTCACCATTTTTTTAACCGGATCTCCCTATGCAAGACGCTTCCTCTGGATCAAAGGGTTCTTCTGTGTTGACCAAACTTTTATATAATAGTACCTGGCGCGGTTGGTTGTTCCAGGGTCTGGTATTATTGGGTTTGGCTTCTTTCTTTATCTGGATCATCAGCAACACAGTAGATAACCTGCAACGACTCGACAAAAAAACCGGCTTTGGTTTCCTTGACCAGAACGCTGGCTTTGAAATTCTGACCTCACCTGGCACAGCCTTCATGAATTACGCACCCGGCGTATCCACTTATATGGATGTGTTTTGGGTTGGTGTTGTCAACACCATTTTCGTCGCTTTTATCGGCATTATTGCCGCCACCTTCCTCGGTTTTCTAATGGGGATCATGCGCTTATCGAAAAATAAAGTGCTGAGTTCCATTGCCACCGTTTATGTAGAAATTTTCCGTAATATTCCTTTGCTGCTCCAGATATTGTTCTGGTACTCGCTGATGATTAAATCACTGCCGGATGGGCGTGAGCAATTGGCTATTTTTGGTGATTGGGGCGGACTGAATAATCGTGGCTTATTTATGCCACAGCCGATCTTTGAAAGTGGTTTTGGCTATGTGGCACTTGCCTTTCTGGGTGGTCTGGTAGCTTGCTGGTTATATGCTAAAACAGCAACGGCTATTCAATTCCGTACCGGTAAACGCCCTCCGGGCTGGCCGATGTATCTGTTATTACTGATCGGTATTCCGCTGGCAGTATTCTTTTTGCTGGATCGGCCAATGAGCTGGGATCTTCCGGTATTTAAGACTGAAGGGCCGATTCTGCGACGTGGATTTGATGCCGAAGCAGGCATGGCACTAAAACCTGAGCTATTGGCTTTATGGATTGCATTGTCAGTTTATACGGCGGCCTTTATCGGCGAGATAGTGCGCTCCGGTATCTTGGCGGTGTCACATGGTCAAACGGAAGCTAGTCAGGCATTGGGGCTGCGTTCTGGTTTGATTCAGCGCTTGGTAGTTATTCCACAGGCAATGCGTGTTATTGTGCCACCGTTGACTTCGCAGTTTCTTAACCTCACTAAAAACTCATCGCTGGCAGTGGCCATTGCTTACCCGGATATTGTATCGGTGTTTGCGGGGACGGCGTTGAATGTGGTCGGGCAGGAAATCGAAATGATCTTTATGATGATGATGGTTTATCTGATATTGAGCTTAAGTACTTCTCTGTTTATGAACTGGTTTAATGACAAAATCAAACTGGTGGAGCGTTAATGATGACTAGAGAAATTGCCTATTTGCGCACTGAAGATGCGCCGCTGCTAAAACCACCGGTGACTGAGACTGGTATTATCGGTTGGTTACGTAAGCATATTCTGTCGACGATGAATGATTTTAGTAGCCCTGGTGCTGCTATCGCTTCCGTTTTTTATGCGGTGTTAACCTTTGGTTTGTTATATATCGGTGTCAGTATTGTCTGGTCGCTGGTCGATTTTACGTTGATTAATGCTGTGTGGAGTGACCCTGAGGGTCTGAAACGCGGTGTTTGTACGACTGCTGATCAAGGTGGTGTTGCTGTTGGCGAAGTAGGAGCCTGCTGGCCTTACGTTGAGGCTAAGTGGCAGCTCTTCATTTATGGTCGTTACCCTGAGACTGAGTTGTGGCGGGTCGATTTAATCTTCCTGATGCTGGCAGTTGGTGTTGCCTGGATGGTGCTTGAAATGATGCCTTTCCGTAAATGGGTGGCACTTTTCATGCTGACGGCCTTTCCGATTATCGCTCTGATCTTGCTGGGCGGCGGTAATTCAGATTTCGATCACACTACTATCGGCTTTTTCCTGGTAGGTGGTGTGCTGATTTATCTGGCGGGTATGCTGGGTTTACGCGAAAAGCTGGGTGAAGTATTGCTGGCCTTTGGCGGCGGCGTGAAAGCGCTGGGCCTGCTGTTTCTGGCGATTGGTGTAGTGATGTTGTTCATGTCGCTGGATTATGGTCTGGAGAATGTGGACACTGACCGTTGGGGTGGCTTGATGCTAACTCTGGTGGTGGCGCTGACCGGTATTGTTGCTTCATTGCCTATTGGTATTGTGCTGGCATTAGGTCGACGCTCTAAACTGCCTTTGTTCCGGATTTTCTCGATTACTTATATCGAGTTCTGGCGTGGTGTGCCGTTGATTACGGTACTGTTTATGTCTTCGGTTATGTTGCCCTTGTTCCTACCGGAAGGTACTGAGTTTGACAAGCTGTTACGCGCCTTGATTGGTGTGGCGTTATTCTCTTCGGCTTATATGGCGGAAGTGGTACGTGGCGGCTTACAGGCCATATCGAAAGGCCAATATGAAGGTGCGCAG
>CALHAO010000351.1 GCA_937931765.1 uncultured Thiotrichaceae bacterium | reverse complement strand
ACAAATTTGGATCAGTGCGATGACGCTCAAATCGAGTTTAAGTGTACGCTTCTTTGGTTTGAAAACGACAAAGGTGAGCAGTGGGCCGAGTACCAAGTCAACAGCCAATATTATCAGCAGTATTGATGCTATGCCTGATATATCGAAGAACGGATTGGGATACCATATTTTTAGTATCAGGAATAAGACACCGCCTACTACCAAGAGGCTGATAATGAAGTGGAAAAAAGACGCTTTGATTTTTGATTTAATCATCTTGGTTCTACCCTGTTTTTACTTTAAGTGTTTTAAATGGTTATTGATGCTTAGAAACGGCATATCGGTGGACGATAGACAGTTGGTAGTGTGCCTCCTCTGCAGTCAAGTTCAATCTTGGTGCTATCTGTTTCAAAAAGAAAGATCATTGTTTTATTATCTGCACCTGAACCTAGCTTTTGGAATGTTACTTCGAGGCTGGAACTGTCATTATCGATTCGATCGTAAGCAGCTAGTCTGATGAGCTTTGATGACAGCATCAACTGCTCTACATAATCTGCAGCATTGGAGTTGATAAGTGGCATGCGTGCGACTGTAAAATAATCTTCCCAGATATAAAGTTTCGCAGCAGCAGAAAAGTGGCTGACTTCAATTAGTTTAGTTCTAATAAGATAGGTTTGATAAGCTGGTATGGCGATGCCAGCAAGGACGCCAATGATGGTGACCACGATCATTAGTTCAATCAGTGTGAAGCCGTAGTTTTTATATTTTTTTATTTTCATAATATTTAACTACTATTCCTAATAAAATAAACCCGTGACTGGCACGGGTTTATTAAGCATATCAACTACATTGTAGCTGGTTCAAAAATTAACGACATGTGGCTGGAGCATACTTAGCTTGAAGGGTACCAGCATTAAGACCTGCAGCCATAGCTTGAGCAGTTGCAGTTGTGTTTGTTACAGAGGCACAAGCCCAGTCAATTGAACCTGTATTACCAGCATTCTGAGCTGCATCAAGAGCTTGTGCAGTGCCAGCAGCACCATTACGTACATATGGCTTCATGGTTATAGTGTTTTGGGCAGCAGCTAAACCTACACCTGCTGCGTTATATGTAACAGTGATTTCACCTGTATCAGCTGTCATCAATACACTATCGACGAACTTGCTGGTTGCTCCGATGCCACCATTTTGTGCGTTCCAAGTTGCTACTACTCGGTTAAGATCTAATATGGAAGCCGCGCCTTCTGTTGCAATTGCTAGTTTAGCAGGAGCTGCCAGACCCAATCCTTCAGTTACTTTCGCACGAATCGTATAATCCTGATAAGCAGGCAATGCGATGGCTGCCAGGATACCGATGATGGCCACAACGATCATCAATTCGATCAGTGTGAAACCTGCTTGTGCTTGTTTCTTAATGTTCATTATTTTGTCCTTTTTTAAATTTGTTATGTAACTTATTAATTTATTGTGCTGTTTAGGCATTTATACCTTTGCAGGATGCGTGCCAATAATGAATTTCCCCTTCAACTTGTTGTTATTTATTGATTTTTACCTTTCTTCCTGATTTTCCTGAGTAATTGATAAAGTAAAATATGTCAAAAAGTGACAGTGTCGACACTCCTTGGTTATTTTTCATAGGCTTTATGTCACACATTGTCCAGTTCATACTTCTGAATCCGATAACGAAGTTGCCGGAAGCTCATTCCCAGTAAAGACGCTGCTTTTGTGCGGTTCCAGCGAGTTTGATCCAGTGCTTCTAAAATCATGCCGCGCTCATCACCGGATCGGGTATTAGGCGTCCAGTTTTCTGGTGCATGCGCTGGATTATCACTGTCGAAGCTATCGGCTGCCTCTGCCGTAGTCACCAGCTCTGGGTGTCTTTCCTGAACTCTATTTTCAGGATGCAGCTGAGTGTTTTGTATCGGCATCGCCATGTTTTGTGTCAATTGCAGGTCTTCGGCATCAACAGTGCTCTCTTCGCACAAGGTACAAGCACGTTCCAGTACATTTTCCAGTTCACGCACATTGCCCGGAAAGGTATAACCCTGCAGCGCGTTACGTGCTGACTGGTCTAGTTTAAGCGGCTGCATTTTCCAACGGTCAGCAATCTTCTGCAGGAAAAAATCAGCCAGCAGTTGTATATCATCACTACGATCTCGCAATGGCGGTACTTTCAGTTTAATAACGTTGAGCCGGTAATAGAGATCCTGGCGGAAGTTACCGGAGGCGACTTCGTGCTCCAGGCTCTTATGTGTGGCACTTAATATACGTACATCAATCGAAATTTCTTCTGTGCCACCGACGGGCTTGATTGCCCGCTCCTGAATGGCACGCAGTAACTTGACCTGCATAGTCAGTGGTAAGTCAGCTACTTCATCCAGAAACAGTGTGCCTTTGTGAGCCGCCTGAAACAGACCTAGTTTGTCACTCACCGCACCGGTAAAGCTGCCTTTCTTGTGGCCAAAGAATTCACTTTCCACCAGGTTCTCAGGGATCGCACCACAGTTAACCGGCACAAACGGGCCTTTATGACGTGGGCTTAATTCATGTATTTCATTAGCCACCAGTTCCTTACCACTGCCAGATTCACCGTGTATGTAGACAGGTGCCTGACTACGGGCCAGTTTAGCGATGGTGTTTTTCAGTTTTTGCATGACAGGTGACTTACCCAGAATCCGGTCATCATCAGATGTTTCTTCAGCTACGACAGGCGTTGCCTCATCTCTGGCTAGCTTTAAAGCGGTCTGGATTAGCTCACGCAGTTTGGGCAAATCAACCGGCTTGGACACAAAGTCATACGCCCCAGCTTTTAGAGCCTCAACGGCAGTGTCCATGCTGCCAAATGCCGTAATCACCGCGACGGGAATCTGCGGGTGTTCTTTTTGTAAATAGCGCACAATATCGATACCACTACCGTCCGGCAGCTTCATATCTGTCAGGCACATGTCAGGTTCATGTTCTTTGATTTGTTCGAGTGCTTCCTCCACATTACCCGCTGTCAGGGTGTCCAGCCCCATACGTAGTAAAGTGATTTCAAGAAGTTCCCGGATGTCGGGTTCGTCATCAATGATGAGTACACATTGTTCTGTCATGATTGCTCGATTGTTATCTAAGTATTAATTTTTAGTTATTTGTTCAATGCTGTGCGCATGAAAATACGATTCTGAAGCAACTACCATCAGTAGGCAGAGGTGTATATTCCAGTGTGGCACCATTACTCAGGCATAATTCCCGCGACATAAATAAACCCAGACCGGTGCCTTTGGTGCTGGTAGTGAAAAACGGTTCAAATAGGCGTTGTCTGGACGCTTCCGGCATTCCCCTGCCATTATCTATCACATTAATAAAAACATCGCGTGAATGAGACGGCATACCGCCTTGGATATCCAGTTGTAATTTTTGTGGTGTATCGTGTGCGTACTTAACCGCGTTGCGGCACAGATTCCACATAATTTGGTGCAGGTGAGCCGGATCAAATTCAATCATCAGATCCGCCGGTTCAATGAATAAAGAAACCTGCTTTTCCTTAAGATTGTGTTGCAGAATAAAATCACGCAGAAAGCTATACAGCCAGCCTTTCAGTGGCAGACGCTCCCGGTTTGGATTTTTCTTGCGCGATAAATTCAACACGCTCTCAATGGTCAGATTCATACGTTTGGCGTTAGACTGAATGATTTGTAGCAGTCGTGTGTCGGCTTTATCCAGATTCTGCGATTCCGTCATCAGCTGCGCCGCATGGCTGATAGCGCCCAGTGGGTTACGGATCTCATGCGCAATGCTGGCGGTGAGTTGCCCCAGCGAAGCGAGTTTTACACCCTGAACCTTTTCCCGTTGTTCGCTGGTATCTTCCAGATTGATCATAGTGGTTTGGCGGCTGTGCCTGCCAAGCTGCGTGAAGCGTGCTCTTAGTTCGGTGGCTTGCTGGTGGCGAAGGTCAAAACTGGCGGTGCGCGGGCTGATATTGCTTAGCCAGTGTTGGTAATGTTCATCTAATTCCGGTGCAAAAACCTTTAGTGGTTTGCTGCGCCAATTCCCCGGACTGCCGAGTAATGACCAGCCCGCAGCATTCATGTGACGAATACTGCCAGAGTTTTCTATCACCAGAATACCAGATTCCAGCCGATCAAGAATAGACTGGTTGAGCTGTGACATATTGGCCAGGTCAATGCCGCGTCGGTTGGCGAGCTTGGCCATTTGGCTGGCTTTTTGTATCCAGCGATCCCCCAGCCAGCTAGCCAGCATAATAAACAGCGCGATGATGCCGCTGTGTGAAAGTGAGCTGGAAACCGGCTGGCCTTTTTGCATGCCCAGCCAAACTTCCATGCCAATCAGGCCTATACCTGTCAGGGCCGCCAGCAGGATTGATACATAGCCGGGAGAGCAGATATAGGGGATGAGTACCGGGATAACCAGCAGCACACCAACGCCCGCGCTGACGCCACCACTGCTATAAAGGATGCCGAATAAGACCAGAATGTCGATGAGCACATAACCGACGCCTTGTGTGGTCAGATCCGGCCACTCAAAGTAGGACGTCAGGTTACTGGTGATGGCGATTAATAGATAAACACTGGTCAGCCATTTGAAAAACAGGAAGTCGTGAGTACCCAATAGAATCAAATTGGATTCACTGACCATTGCCAGAATGAGCGCACCGGATAACGCCAGACGGTAAACATGATACAGGCGCAGCAGGTTCCACGGATCTTCATGCAGAAAAAAGGGAGCCGCCTGTTCCAGTGTGTTTACCGTCGTTTTTACTGTTTGTTGCTGAGTTGCGCTTGTTGTGCGTGCTCCAGACTGCAAAAGAATCTACCCCCGTGTTTAACAGCATCTGGCTCGGGCACGTGGAGGTTGCAGTGGTCGCATTTCACGATCTGCGTGTTTCCCTTTAGTTGCCCAAAACCCTTTTTTTTGTTTAATTTATGCGCAGTTTTCCTGCGTTGAAAGGATTTTAGCAAAAGATAACCAACTACCAACAGAACAAGGATAAAAAGAATACGGGACATGATGTTTTCAGTACTTTTAAGGTATAGTTTCCGATCCTTAACTTTACCGTTCTATGACACCGTGCAAAAGCAGAATCGAAAATTACAGGTTGCCTTAGCGCAACTTAACCTCTGTGTAGGGGATCTGGGCGGCAATGTCCGTCAATCTATTGCGGCTATTCAGCAGGCAAAAACAGCGGGAGCGGATGTTATTTTGTTCCCTGAGCTGACGCTGAGTTCTTATCCACCGGAAGATTTGGTATTTCGCGGTGACTTTTTAAGTCAGGTGATGGAGGGCTTGTGTGAGATCCGTATGGCCAGTGCAGGCATCACTGTGATCGTCGGTTATCCTGTCGTTATCGGTGGCACCATACGAAATGCTGCGTGTGTATACCGCGACGGTGTGATGCTGGGCGAGTACTTTAAGCGCGAGTTACCCAACTATACGGTTTATGACGAGCAACGCTGGTTTGTAGCGGGCGATGCTGATCAGTCATTGATTGTCGATATAAAAGGTGTGCATTGCGGCATTCTGGTGTGTGAAGATATTTGGCATGATGCGCCGATTGATCACACCGTGGGGCAGGGCGCTGAGGCAGTATTCGTACTGAATGCTTCGCCGTATCGCTATGATAAACATGCGCGCCGCGAACAAATGGTCACTCAAAAGGCGCGTCGTCACCAATGCCCGATTGCTTATACCAATATGGT
>CALHAO010000350.1 GCA_937931765.1 uncultured Thiotrichaceae bacterium | reverse complement strand
AAAATGGGAAGCGGAGGAAACGGAAGACGAACTGTTTCGCGACGCCACCGTTAAAGCCGTGTTGGTTGCTGAATCTGAAGGAAGGTTACTGTCAACCGCTTCGTTGCAGATACTTCCTGATACTCCTGATTCAGCACGCATTCGCTGGGTAGCAACTGAGTCGGATTGGCGACGCAGGGGGTTAGCAAAAGCGTTAGTCACCAGCCTAATCAATTTGGCAAGTGAAGCGAAATGCAAAGAAGTTAGCCTACAAACCACAACGGATCTAACCGGTGCCATAGCACTATACCTACAACTGGGGTTTAAACCTTGAAGCCACCTATATCAACTCGCTATGATGCTGAATCACTCATTAACTTTGCCAAGACGCTTTGCGTAAAATCCGGCATGAGTGACAAGTGCGCTCACGATGTGGCCACTGTGCTCACTGAAGGTGATTTACTTGGACACGATACACACGGTTTGATATTACTAAAGCCCTATCTTGATGCAGTCAAGCGTGGTGATATGCTTGGCGATGGCAATTTCAAAGAGCTAAGTGCAAGACCGGCGGTGGCCAATTGGGACGGCAACTTCTTACCCGGCCCGCATTTGACGTTGCGAGCCATCGAAACCGCAACGTCAATGGCTAAGAAATATGGAACCGGCAATGTTGTCATTCGCCGAAGTTCGCATATCGGAGCGCTTGCCGCTTATTTAGAGGAACCGGCCAGGAAAGGATTCCTCGTTCAACTGGTTTGCAGTGATCCAGCGGTTGGTAATGTCGCGCCGTATGGTGGAACCGAACCCTTGTTTACGCCTAACCCAATGGCCTGGGGTATACCAACATCCAACGATCCGATTATGATCGACATCTCAGCGTCCACCACCACGGTCGGTATGAGTGCCCGGCTTCATCAAGCCGGGAAAACCGGGGAACATAATTGGTGGTTAGATGCTGATGGCAAGGCTTGCAACAACCCATCCGTCATTTTTCAAAATCCACCGGGCAGCCTGCTTCCATTGGGTGGGTTAGATGCAGGTCACAAAGGTTTTGGACTCGCTTTATTCATTGAAGCACTAACATCCGGGCTTTCAGGTTATGGTCGTGCAGATGGCGTTGATATTTGGGGTGCTAACGTTTCAGTTCAAATAACGGATATTGAAGCCTTCGGCGAGAAACAAGCGTTTCTTAAGCAGATGGATCACCTGGTCGAACAGAGCGTCAATAACAAACCGGCAAACCCGGAGAAACCTGTTCGTGTACCGGGGCAGCGTGGGCTTGCCTACAAAAGGGAACAACTGGAAAAAGGTGTATTGCTACATGAAGCCATTTTACCTTCGTTGAATGAGCTAATCGCAGAGAGCGGAATTGACGGCCCCGTCATCATTGGATAACGGGACTTTTAAATCGCCTTCGGGTTTCGCTTACGCCATTGTCGAATGACAAAGGGTGAGAAGGTGACGAACACAGTTAACATGAAAAACACCAGTGAGATCGGCCGCGTGAGGAAAATCATCCCGCTTCCATCCGACAGTATCAAAGATTGCCGCATCGATTCTTCCACCATTGAACCCAGTATAATCGCAATCACCAATGGTGCTGTCGGGTATTCAAATTTTATCATGGCGTAGCCGATGGCCCCAAAGATCAGTGCAACAATGACCGAGTTCAGCGAGTTCGAGATGGTATATGCGCCAACCAAGCACATTATAAGTATGACTGGCAGCATAATTCCGGCTGGAATATCTATAATTTTGTCAAACCATTTCAGTGCAAATCGCCCCTGAACATACATCACGATATTTGCCACTATGAAGCTGATCATGATCGTGTACATGAGGCCACCCTGATTGACAAAAAGCTGTGGCCCAGGCGTCAAGCCGTGAATCAAAAGTGCGCCAAGGAAAATCGCAGCCACGGTATTTCCGGGTATTCCCAACGTTAAGGTGGGAATGAGTGTCGCGGCGGTGACGCCATTGTTCGCACTTTCGGAAGCAGCGATCCCTTCAAAACTTCCCTTGCCGAATTTTTCTGGCTCTTTGGACGACCTTTTTGCCTCATCATAGGCAATAAACGATGCAATGCTTCCGCCAGTCCCGGGTATAACGCCTATGACAATGCCGATGACACTCGATTTCACCACTGTCCAGTAATGCGGCACAATATCTTTCCAGCGCATGATCTTCTTTTGAGTACCACTTTTTGACAGCACCCTGGCCTCTGCGCGTTTGCCGATTTGATTGAAGATTTCGGCGACAGCAAAAATACCGATAAATACTTCAATCATTCCAATGCCACCATAGAGGTAGAAGGTGTTGAATGAAAAGCGAGGCACACCCATAATCGGATCGACACCCACTGATGCGATAAGTAATCCGAATAACGCAGAGATAAAGCCTTTAGACATAGAATTTCCACTGACCCTGGCGATGATCGTCAGCCCGAAAAAGGTCAGCGCGAACCTCTCAGGAGGGCCAAATGCCAAAGCGGTTTTCGCGAGCATTGGTGCAAAGAAAATAAGTGCGACAGCACTTATCAGTCCCCCGATAACGGATGCATGCAACGCGATACTCAGCGCCTCGAAGGAACGTCCCTTTTGTGTCAGAGGATATCCGTCCCACGCTGTCGCAGCCGACGATGGGGTACCGGGAGTATTGATTAAAATCGCCGATATTGAACCAGCATAGGTTCCCGCACAATAAACGCCTGTCAAAAGAATAATCCCCGACTCCGGAGACAGATCAAAGGTAAAGGGTAAGACGAGTGTGACAGCAAGCGTAACGGTCAATCCAGGCAATGCCCCAAACACCATGCCAATGGCCGTACCAAGGAAGATTAGCAATATATTCTGCCACTGAAAAACAGCGCTCAATGCATAGAAGAAATTATCGACCATCGTCTTACTCCATACTAGCCAAAGATACTGCCGCTTGGCAGGTACACTCGCAGAACATTCGCTAATAGATAATTTATCGGAACACTTAAAATCAGTGATAACAAGGCAATCTGCCACCAGCGGCAATTTCCGATAATAACCATAACCGATGCAACCAGTAATATTGTCGCGATATTAAACCCGATATACGGTAATGCTATTATCCACAAAGTGATGGCTAAAAAGGCGAGGAAGACACGAACATAATTTGTCTGCTCTGATGATTTGTCTTCCAAAGTATCAGTTTGCTCTTTTCGAATTTTAACACTTTCAGAAATGATCATGATCAAACTGATGATGATTATCAATGAGGTGATCAAATAAGGTACGGTGCGGGCATCGACACTACTTAGACCCTCACTGTCGATAATAACAATTTGACTTGGAATGCTCAGGAAAACAACAACACCCACCATAAGCGTCACGATAGATGAGATGCTCCTTTTAATCACAGCGCCCAACATTGGCGTCTCCGTTACTATAGGCTTTTGGTTGGCGGAAGCGGGGCGCACAAAACGCCCCACCCGCCTGCGAAATTAAGCGTAACTCGAAAGCCGAGTACACTCATCAGGCACGCTACTTTTTGATAATCTTGCCAAAAAACTCAGAGTCACCCTTGAGCTTGGTCATGATGTCTTCACCGTTTCGAACCAGGCTTTCTTGTTTTCTGGTGACAGTGAATGCTTTGAATTCGTCGCTGCTCGCAGCTTTCATGAACCCTTCTTCCAATACAGCAACGACATCATCCGGCGTGTCTTTTGGAGCCAGCAAATACCATTCAACCGTTGCGACGATATCAAGACCTTTTTCTTTGAACGAAGGAACGCCAGGGAAAGCATCAAGTGACGTTGGCGACGACAATGCCAACACTCTGACTTCACCCGCCTCAACGGCTGCGACCATTGCACCAGGCGTACCGCCGATCAGATCAACATGCCCACCGCGCAATGCTGCGATAGTTTTTGAACCGCCCTGAAATGGGATGTCCCGGAACTTGATACCAGTTTCAAGAAACAAGGATTTCAACAGCGTGTGGTGAACGCCACCTGCTCCGGAATGCCCGCGATCAATAACGGTATCTGTGTCGGCTTCTTTAAGAAGGTCTTCAAGTGTTTCCCAGGGCGAATCCGTTCTAACCGCAATACTGCTAGGTGCATAGCTGACTCCGACAATTCCGCGAAAGTCATCAACCGAATACGGCACCTGAAGGGAATGCGGTGTTGTGACCAGCGCGTCGGACGCACTAAAATACAATGTGTAACCATCCGGTTTGGCAGCTGCCGCCTCGGCTGTTCCAACGGTGCCCGATGCTCCGGCCCGGTTAACCACAGTCACTGGCTGGCTGAAGTGTTTTTCCGCCTCATTCGCAAGGAATCGTCCTGTTGTATCGGTTCCTCCGCCAGGATTATAGGGCACAATAATGGTGATTGGCTTGGTGGGGAAGTCTGCTTGTGCAGTTGCCGCGCCAACGGCTGCTGCGGCAGTAACCAATGCTATCAGACTGACTTTTCGCAGTCTGGCCGCTGCTTTATGTACTGAACTTTTCTTGAACATCTCTTCACTCCTGTAGATGGTGGGGGTTGTTTATAGCACCGTGCGAGGTGCACTAGGAAAAGCGAATGCGCTCCCGTCGACTGTACTGAAGCCCGTAAACTGCCGGTAGCTTTGAACCGATACTTTGGCTTTCAACGCCAACGCTTGAGAATTCGACACGACAATGATTAGAGTTAGGGGCCGCGTGTTTTGAATGATAGAACCAGGAGCCAACGAACGTTGAAAAAGCGATATTATATCTTTGACTGTATGTCGAATGGAGTTTTGCCCGAAACGTGCATTCACCATTAACCTCAATCATAAGAAAGATATTCTCCATATGGGATTTATATTTAGTATTATCAGAGATGTCTTTATTTTGCAAGGAGGATTAGCATGGCCGGTAGGGCAGCCACACTAATTTACTCCATAAAAAGCTTGCAGTTTTAGGATGCTTTTCTCGCAGCCTTCAACCCGGCAATAAAGGCCTGAGGGTCTTTCTGATACTGCTGATAGGCTTCAGCAACGGAAACAACCGTAGCATCATATTTCTCTGCCCAGACCGCCAGCTCCATTAAAGCAGGCACCAGATCAAAACCTTTATCAGTCAATTTATAACGGGAATCCCGTGTAGCCTGCTTAATCAACCCGTGTTCCGACAGCTTTGCCAATCGGTTGGATAAGGTATTGGTAGCAATCTTTTCGGGTGAGTTTAATAACTCAGTAAAAGTGGATTTATCGGTAAACAATAAATCCCGAATCACCACCAGTGTCCAACGATCACCCAACAAATTGAGACCACAATGCACAGGGCAATCAGAACGTCGTATATCTCGTTTCATAAGCTAT
>CALHAO010000349.1 GCA_937931765.1 uncultured Thiotrichaceae bacterium | reverse complement strand
GCCTGACAGTGTGTTTGAAATAGCGTAATAAAAAAAATAATTAATCACTGTGAGCTGATAGTTTACATTTATCGTGTGGAGAAAAATAATGGCTAAGAATCAGCTTGTGCCGAAGTCTGAGCTCTTTAACCAATTTCGATTTATTTTTATGCAAAAAGAGTCGTGCATGCTGACGCTGTTAACGGATGCTAAAAAGTCTGTAATGATGCGTTTTTCTGATGGTGAGTTGACCAGTGCCCGTTGTCGGAGTTGGGATATTGAAAATACTATCGAAGCTCTGTTGGAGGCCGAGAATGTCAAGTTTTCATACATCCGTAGTCGTGTTGAGGATAAGCCTATGCTAATGGCCCTTGATGACTTTATGATGCTGGTTGACCCCGGTGGTAGTGGCCTGCTAATTGATGATGACAGCGCAGCACCAGAGCATGAATCTGTCATTGAGGTGGATGCAAAGCCTGAGAGTAAACCAGAATTAGAGCCTGAACTGCTCGAAGCTAAAAAAGAAAAAGATTTTGAAGTTGATAAAGTAACGGCTGCCCGAATGAATTATTTTTGATTTTAATGAAGGAATGATGTAGTTGAGCTTTAAAAAAATAATTATTTTCCTGGTGTTGATAATGATGTCGGGTATTATTTACTTCTCAAAAATTTCATTTGATATGACTTCATTTAAAAGCCATATCAATCATGAAAAATCATCATCCTACTTAATGACCATTGAGTCACAGATGAGTCGCCGCTCGCTAGCTAATATCGCTGGGGGAGGGAAAGTTACTGAAATAATGCTTAACGGCAAACCTGTATTTCCTGATTACCCCTACCCTAAGACGCGCACAAGTCATAAAGACAGTGTTTTAGGTGATGTCTACCAGTTTCAACTGGAGAGTGGCAAAAATTATTTACACATCAAAACAAATAATAATCAATCTGATAGCGCTTTAAAGATTGCACAAAAGTACAGTTTTTTCGATTTCTTTATCGGCTTTATTAGCCTGTTTCTTCCTATATTACTCATCATTTTTAGCATAGCATCAAGGAGTGTTGAGTGCTTGTTGCGCATAAATAAAAAATTAGTCATTTTGGACAGTCTTAAGGGTTTCCTTATGGGTAATATAACACTGCTGCTATTGATGATAGGAGTCATCATCCGCTTATGGTACGCATGGGATATGGGGTACATACAATTTCAGCATGATTATCAGGGCCATATTGAATATATTAAATTTTTTGCTAATGAATTTTTTGTGCCCCTTCCCCATAAAGCATGGGAGTTTCCGCAACAACCCTTGTATTACATTTTTAATGGTAGTTTGTATGCGTTATTAGCCTGGTTTGGAGTGGATGAAGCTAATATTCTCAGAGCTATCAGTATGTCAACCAGTGTGCTTTCATGTATTGGTTTGGTCTATGCCTACAAGCTTGTTAAAGAGCTATCAGATAAAGTGCTTGTAAACGCACTAACAATAGGCTTTCTTTGTTTTACACCTTCATTTATTTACATGTCCAGCCGAATAAACAACGATCCGTGGGCATTTTCGCTGTCATGTATTGCCTTGTTCTTCATAATCTCAAGCTATAAGAAACAATGGAAGGTGGGTTTTACCCCCGCGCTTGTTTTCACCAGTCTATTGTTCCTGACCAAAGTATCGTCGCTGGTTGTTGAAGTTCTTTTCTTTATCTTGCTGATTAGCACTTACATTCATGCGCCAGCTTTAGTCAGAAAATACCTTTTCAGGTTCTATATCGTTGGCCTGGTGATTTTAAGTTATACCCTCTTTAGGGCTTACTATCCTGCTGTCGGTATTATCGAACTGGTCAATAGTGGTATTTGGCCTGGCCACGATCTGAGGCCCTTGACGCTTGAGTATTTTTTATCATTTAATTTTTCCAGCCTGCTAACTAATGGGCAATCTCACATCGACAACTATGCGATCACTCGTTCATTTCCAACGTATCAGTACGCGACCATGCTCTTTGGTGAGTTTGATTATAGTTTCTGGCGTGATCACAAAGCATGGTTATTTATCAATATGCAAATATTGGTGGTATTAGCGCTTGTAGTGCCTTTGGGGTGGGTAGCTTACCTCTTCAGGCCTAAGGCTTTTTTAGATTGGGTATTGATAATAACAAGTACGTTATCGATAGCGCTATTGATGAAATTTTTTATCCAATTCCCCTCTGTATCTAATACGGATTTTCGCTATCATGCTGCCATCTTCTTTTTTGCCGCTTATTTTTTTGCTATGGGTATTGATTATATAGTTAGCCAATTCAGGTTTGTTAAGAAGTTCTTGCTGATATGGATAGCGCTGCTTCATATCAGTAGTATAACGTTCATTCTTACGTTGATATCTATCTAAGCCTTAAAAACCCAGTATTTACTGATTAAAAAGGTGAGTGCTGGTGTGAAAAAAACCACGATGCCTAAGAAGTAATAATGGGATAATTGTAAGTACTCGATGATCAACCAGCCTGCTGTGATGTTCACTGTGAGGCCAAGCAATGCTGTGGGTAAAAAACGGAACAGTGTTTTCCAAAATAATGGGTAGGTTCGTTTGGGCACATCTTTAATGACAAATGTCCATTTAAGGTGGCCCAGATAAGAAACCGTAAAAGCTACGATAAAGCTAATCAGGTTAGCGGGGAGGCTGGAGAATAGCTGATTTATATAGAGTGTGTGGAATAGAATGGCGTGAATCAGCGTAGCGATTACGCCGATAATGCCAAAGCGCAACAGCTGCTGCAGAGTGTTATTCATTGCTGTGACGCAGTCGGAGTGCCCACTGTTTCTGGTGTATCGAAACCTACTGTCTGGCGGATGACATAAAGTGGTCTGCCCTTGACTTCGTTAAATATGCGTGCGACGTATTCGCCAAGAATACCCAGGCCAATCATATTCAGGCTGCTGGAAAATAATAGAATGCTGGTGAGCGATGCATAGCCCGGAACTTCAATACCAAGAATGAGGGTGCGAAAGATAATATAGAACATGTACCCCAACGCAAAGATAGCCAGCGTCAGCCCTAAGTAGGTCCAAATCCGCAAGGGTGCACTGGAAAATGAAAAAATACCCCCCAGCGCAAAATTCCATAATTTCCAGTAGCTCCACTTACTCTCGCCTTGCCGTCTTTCCGGACGCTTATAATAAATTTTGCTGGTTTTAAATCCGGGCCAGGCAAAAATACCTTTCATGAAGCGTTCTTTTTCTGGCATCTGTTTGATTATATCCACGATTTTTCGATCGATCAGGCGGTAGTCGCCTGCGTTGGGTACAATCGGTGTTTTGCTAAGCCGGGTGATCAAACGATAGAACCATTGCGCACTCTTGCGTTTGAACCAGCTATCGGCATCACGGGATTCCCGTACGGCGATGACCATTTCTGAACCGGCCTGCCATTCCTTAATCATTTTTGGTAGGAGCTCTGGTGGGTCTTGTAGGTCAATATCCATGGGAACCAGAGCAGCGCCACTGGCATGATCAATGCCAGAGGATAGGGCTACATCTTTGCCAAAATTTCTTGATAACTGAATCACTGAAATGGGTGTCTGGGATTTTCCTATATGTGAGGTTATTTTTTCGAAAGTCTGATCATGGCTACCATCATCGATGAAAACAATTTCAGTGGTTAATGAAATGTTCTGTAGTGTTTGCTCGATTTCGTTTAAAAATATATCAATAGACTGCTCTTCATTATAAACAGGAACAATGATGGAGAGGTCGGGAGTGTATGCAGTGGCCATTTGTTTACCTAGATCCAGCTTTGAAGCCAGATGCGTTCATAAAAACCGTCTGGGTGCAACGGTAAGCCTAGTTGGAGAGGTAGCCAGTAGGTAAAACCGAAGATGACCAGTGTTAACATGATGGCTCCGATAAGCCTTTGTCCTTTATGAGCAGAACGTAGCCATTCGCTGATACACCAGGCTAAAGCCATAAAAGCAAATAATGATGCTGGCATATAATGATATTGAAATACGCAGCGGTTTACCATCGACCAGGGTAACCAATTGGCGAAAAAGCCAATGACCAGCACTGTTTGTAATAAGAAATGGTTGTTAACTGGCTGGCCTTTGCTGTAGTTATATAGTTGCTTGCACCAAAGTGCAGTCAGGTACGCGATAGCCAGCGCAGATAGCCAGAATAGGAAGGGATTACCTAACAGGTGAATGTCAGTGAAAATATGTTCAGCCTTGTCTGCTGATGCATTATCCGCCGCAAAAAAGTAACCAATAGGGCGCAATAATAATGGCCATGTATACCACTTTGAGCAATAGGGGTGTTCGTCACTGGTCACTGAGTTGGAGTGGTAACCTAAGATTTGTTGCTGCATTTCAACAAAACCATGTTTATCAAACAACATGAGGTGAGGTTGCCAGATCAGCGCGTAAATGCCGAAGGGTAGGATGACAAGGTACAGCAGGTAGTGTCGGATTTTCAGGTTGTCCGGCAAAGAGGGTATCGCGTTGCTGGTACTTGCCTTGTCCGAGGCCGGGTGGTTGAAGGCGCGGAGCTGTGCGATTGCAAATAGAAAAACAATACTCCAGGCAGCCAGGGAAAGACCCAGTCCATTCCACTTTACGCTGTAAGTGCAGCCCAGCAATACGCCGCATATTGCCAGCGTAGTGTGTATTGAAGTTGGTTGCCGGAATAACTTAGCCAGAAATACCAAAGCACAGGTGCCAAAGAAAACCAGATAGATATTATTCATTCCAAAGCGCGACTCGACAATAAAAGTACCGTCAATAGCGATGAATAAAGCGCAAAGTAATGAAAAAATTCTATTGGGGTAGAGCAGCCAGGCTAGGCGTGCACTAACCAGGCATAACGCTGTGCCGGTGACTGCATTAAGCCAGCGCCAGCTGACAGCACTCAGTTTGTCTATTTCTACCAGATAGTAAGGTGGGTCAGCTGTCCACGCCAGGTTATTGTGCAGCCATATACCAGCCGAAATCAGGTATTTACTGAGCGGTGGGTGCACATCGAAGAAATAGGTTCCGGTCAGGTAATTATGACCATATTTGGGGAAATAAACCTCATCAAATACTAGCTGCTGTAATTCACCAAGATTCCAGAAGCGCAACAAAGCAGCCAGCAAAATAATAAATGCCAGAGCACAGGCGTAGCCGTAGTTAGGTTGTTTTGGGGAAGTCTTCACCAGCAATATTCAACACTATCAACTGCTTTGCCGTCAACGATTCATTTCACTATGTATACTTGGCATACAATATACTGATTGACTATTAACAGCCAAACAGTGTTAAATATTGGCCAGAAATTTTAAAGCATCTCATCTAAATCGGCTATTTCTCATGAAATCAGAAGCCTTTAACAACTAAAAATCAATAATTGTGCTTTATCCTTGTTCATACATCTATCTATTTGCAGCGTACTACAAATACTGAGGAGAGGGCTTTAGATAGGTTTACGAATTTTAGTTTGTATACATTATTTAGGATAAATTTTATGTTGGGAAAGGTACTAGTTTTAAGCAGCATAGCTGTGTTACTCACGGCTTGTGGCGATAGTAGTGAAAATACGGACACCGGAAGCAATCAAGCGCCTGAGGTCAGTAATATCAAAGTTACTGATGAGAACGGGGGTGATTTTGCCATTGGTGATACTTTATTGGGAAGCTATGACTACAGCGATGCAGACAATGATGCTGAAGGCGAATCTACTTTTCAATGGTTACGCAGTGATCCTGCATCCAGGGTGGTAGGTCGAGCAAACCGAACCTTCACTGTGATTCCGGGTGCTACTGGCATAAGGTATGTGCTTACTGTTAATGATTTAGGCAATATCATTCGGTTTCAGGTGACACCTGTTGCGCAAACAGGTGTTCTGGTAGGGGAGGCAACCTCACCTGGCCCAGAGACCGATCCGGATTCAGGTGGTTTTGTTGACCTGACGGATTTGGTGGTAATACCGACTCCGACTCCGACTCCGACTCCGACTCCGACTCCGACTCCGACTCCGACTCCGACTCCGACTCCGACTCCGACTCCGACTCCGACTCCGACTCCGACTCCGACTCCGACTCCGGTACCGACACCTACTCCAACGCCGACACCTGTACCGACTCCGGTACCGACACCGACACCTGTACCGACACCGACACCTGTACCGACACCGACTCCTGTACCGACACCGACACCGACTCCGGTACCGACACCTACTCCAACGCCGACTCCGACTCCGGTACCTACTCCAACGCCGACACCTGTACCGACGCCTACTCCAACGCCGACACCTGTACCGACGCCGACTCCGGTACCGACACCTACTCCAACGCCAACACCTGTACCGACGCCGACTCCGGTACCGACACCTACTCCGACGCCAACTCCGACGCCAACACCAACACCAACACCAACACCAACACCAACACCAACACCGACACCAACGCCGACACCAACACCAACGCCGACACCAACTCCGACACCAACTCCGACACCAACGCCAACGCCGACACCTACTCCAACGCCGACACCAACGCCGACACCAACGCCGACACCAACGCCAACGCCGACACCAACGCCGACACCAACGCCGACACCAACGCCAACGCCAACGCCAACACCAACGCCAACACCAACGCCAACACCAACGCCGACACCAACTCCTGTAGTATTCCAGTGTCCGGCAAACACAACCACTGAAGCAGCTTTCACAGATAGCTATATAGCGGCAGGTACAAACGATATTCCGTGGAGTGGCTCAGCATTCGGCAGTGCAACAGTTGCGGAAATAGTGGCTGGGTTTAATACCGCCCGTGCATTAGACCCATCAGTTAAAGAAAAACTGAAGATGCCTGACCAGGCAACCTGGGATGGCTACAATGTTTCGCAAAAAATGTTGTACCTGGTTAATAGTGAGCGCTGTGCAAGAGGCATAATCCCGTTTGCTGCGATAGACCCTCGTATGATAGGGACTGCTCAAACTTGGGCAGATAGCTTGAGTGCAACTGACACACTCACCCATGGAACGACTGCTGGTGGCGATTCGCCAACGCAGCGCTTTATAGCTGTGGGTATCAATACAAGTACCGGAGGGAATGCTGATTTCATGTCCCAATCTGAAAATCTGGCTTCATTCAGCGCCTCAAGTAGCGGAGCTCATCCTTCCATTCCCGCACCAGTAGCCCGCTCGGTTTATAACTGGATGTACGATGATAAGGTAGCAACAAGTGGTACTTATGGTCATAGAACCTTTATTCTTATTAAAGGCTTGACGGAAAATCATGGCGATATGATCAGCGAGGGCTTGTTTGGTGCAGGTTTGAAAGAAAAACAGGATCAAGTCACATCAGGTGTCACGTTATTTAATCGTACTAAAATTATTACGGTTATGCATGCCTTTGACCCGAATGTGAACTATACCGGCACAGTTAGCGCTGCACCTGCGTTAAATGGCCCTGAATCCCAGACCGATTGTTTATCTGGATTATTCCAGTCTGCCACCAAAACCTGTGATTAAAATCAGCTATTAATTAAGCCATTATTTGGCTGTTATTTACTGGCTTCAAATGACTATAATCCTACCGGGGAACTGAGCCTTTCCCGGTAGGATTTTTGCGTTTAATGTTCTGAGTATTTCGCTGCCCCCTGAAAACCAGTAATGGATTTTGGTTTTCAGGGGGTGGACAGCGTAAAGCGATCAAACTGTTCAGCCCGAAGGAGACGAATGAATGTCCGGCTATAATATTGGCATTGACACTGGTGGCACCTATACCGACGCGGTGGTGATTGATACCTCCGATAATACGGTGGTGGCTACCGCTAAATCGATTACCACACGGGGTGATTTATCT
>CALHAO010000348.1 GCA_937931765.1 uncultured Thiotrichaceae bacterium | reverse complement strand
TAAAGCGACTTCCTGCATCAGGCGCTGGTAACTAAAGCCGATACGGTAATATTCCAGCAAGGTAAATTCAGGGTTGTGCCGTGAGCCGGATTCATCCTGTCGCCACACCTTACAGATCTGGTAAATATCACCGCTACCCGCGACCAGCAAGCGCTTCATCGGGTATTCCGGTGAGGTATGTAAATAGCGCAGGCCGGTAGGCGTTTCTACACTGAAACTATCAATGTAGGGGTCAGTGTTGCCGCCTTGTGACAGAGCAGGTGTTTCTACCTCCAGCACGCCGCGCTCGCTGAAAAAAGCACGCACCTGCTGATTTAATTTAGCCCGTGCTTTTAATGCAGCCACCGTACAGTTAGATAGCTGTCCGGCGTTAGCATCATCACCTGCATCAGGCAGCCAATCTGACACTGACATGGTTCGCCCTGTTTAAGATTTGACGCGGGAAACGTACTCACCCGTGCGGGTGTCGATACGCAAGACTTCATTTTCGTCCATATATAAGGGCACCTTGATCACTGTGCCGGTTTCCAGTGTGGCCGGTTTAGTGCCGCCGCTAGCGGTATCGCCTTTCACGCCCGGATCAGTTTGTGTCACCTGAAGCTCGACAAAGTTAGGGGGTGTAACGGTTAATGGCGAGTCATTCCACAGGGTAACCACACAAACTTCATTGCCTTTCAGCCATTTTATCGCATCAGTCATGGCCGATTCGGGTGCTGCAAACTGCTCATAAGAACCGTCAGTCAACATGAAATGCCAAAACTCACCATCGCTATACAGATACTCCATATCACGATCCATGACATCCGCTGCTTCAACCGATTCGCCGGACTTGAAGGTTCTTTCTATCGTGCGTCCTGTCTTCAGGTTACGTATTTTGGCACGGCTAAATGCCTGGCCTTTACCTGGCTTTACAAACTCATTTTCCACGATGGTATAAGGGTCACCATCAATCATTAATTTCAATCCGCCGCGAAATTCGCTGGTGCTGTATGTGGCCATTGCTGGTCTATCTCCAAATCACGTAGTTAAAACAGGGGCTATCATAACCGGAATTCTCTTCACTATTATGAAAAATTTCCCCTCCAAGCATGGAAGTCTTTGCTCTTCCAGCGCAAAAAATATGTTCAGTATCGATATGTCGGTACAGTCAGGCTCCTTTTTGGGGCATAATTGCACTAAAGGACTGATAATTACAGGGGCAGAGCTAAATGTTTAATAAAACTATATTGATGGCGATGATGATCTCATTGCTATTTTTCTTTTCCACACCGGCTGTATTCGCTGAAGTCTCCAACAGCGCCGAGACTGTAGAAGAAGTCATCGAAGTGGAAGCTGAGGAATCAGAAGATAAAATTGCCAAGTCGGTTGTGAAAATCTACGCAACGGCGGAAACATACAGCAATTACACGCCATGGAATTCGAACACAGAATCCCGTATTGGTACCGGTTTTGTCATTAAAGGTGACCGCATCCTGACCAATGCCCACGTAGTGGCGGATCACACCTTTATTGAGTTGCAGCGTGATGGCAAACCAGATCGCTATGAGGCACGGCTAGTGGCAGTGTCCCATGAGGCTGATTTGGCGCTGTTGGAAGTGAAAGACGAGAGCTTTTTTGATAATGGTGCTTATATTCCTTTGGGTGAGCTGCCTAAGGTGCATCAGGAAATCAGTGTTTACGGTTTTCCTACCGGTGGTGATTCCTTGAGTGTCACTAAGGGGATTATTTCCCGTATCGAATACCTTGAATATGCGCACAGTTCTTTGTCGTTCCAGTCGATTCAGATTGATGCAGCGATTAATCCGGGCAACAGTGGTGGGCCTGCGCTGGCTGATGGCAAAGCGATTGGTGTGGCGATGCAGGTGGCTGCGAATGGTGAAGAAAATATCGGTTATATGATCCCGCCTACTGTGATCAAACATTTTCTGGATGATGTGGCAGACAAAACCTATGACGGCTTTCCGGAGTTTTCAGCGGTGACGGCGAAGTTGATCAATCCTGCGCTGCGTAAAAAGCACAAGCTGAGTAAAGAGCAGACCGGAGTCATGGTGACCCGTGTGTGCGCTAATACTTCCCTGGAGAAGGTGTTGGCGATGGGCGACATCATTACGCATATCGACGGGCAGCAAATCGAAAATAACGGCACGATTATTTTCCAGCCGGGTAAGTACATTGATTTTGAATACCTGGTGGATCAGTACCAGGTAGGCGATGAACTAGCTTTGAAAATTATCCGTGATGGTGAGCCACAGTCGGTTAAGGTGAAGCTGGATAAAGCAGCAAAAAGTTTCTATAGCTATGACAAAAAACCACGTTATTTTGTCTACGGTGGTTTTGTGTTCACGCCTTCACGTATCCCGGATTATTGTCAGAGCCGTAAAGATTATGACAAAGAAGATAACAAGGATAAGCGCGAAAACGTGTTGATTACCAAAGTGCTGGCTTCCAGCAGTAATGTGGGATTTCATGATTTGGTGATGCGTGTTGAGACTGTAAATGGTGAAACATATGTTGATTTCAGTGAGTTTTATGAGTTGGTACAGCGTGCAAATACGCCGTTTGTAATCCTTGAAAATGACGCGGGTTATCAAGTGGTGATTGATCGTGAAATTGCCAGTCGTGAGCATAACGAACTATTAAAACGCTATCATATGGAATCGGGACAGTCCGCTGACCTGTTGAGTCCGGAAGAGCATTTAGCGAAGAATAAAGCGCTGGCTGAATAATGCCTGTCATGGAATCGGCGCGATGAAACTGAAATCGGAGTTCGTGCGCAAGGTTTAATAACTGTCTATACTGAGGCGCATCTGATCTGAGGAGAATTATGATGAGCCTTACCCCTAACCGCAATGTCTTCATCACCTGTGCTGTCACCGGCGCAGGTGATACCACTGGCCGTTCTGACAAAGTCCCGGTCACTCCCCGCCAAATTGCTGATGATTGTATTGCCGCCGCCAAAGCTGGCGCTGCGGTGGTGCATATTCATGTGCGTGACCCTGAAACCGGTGCTCCGGCGCGTGATCCTGCGTTGTACGCTGAAGTGGTGGATTATATCCGTGAATCCGGTGTAGATATGGTGATTAATCTGACTGCCGGAATGGGTGGAGATCTGACTTTGGGCAGTACGGAAGCACCATTACCACCGGCTACGGAAGGCACTGATATGATCGGTGCGACTGAACGTCTGGCACATGTAAAACAAATTCTGCCGGAAATATGTACCCTGGATTGCGGTACGATGAATTTTGGTGAAGGTGATTACATCATGACCAATAGCCCGGCGATGTTGAAAGACATGGCGGGGCAAATTCAGGCGCTGGGTGTGCGTCCGGAAATTGAGGCGTTTGATACTGGTCATGTGTTGCTAGCGAAGTGGTTGCATGAGCAGGGTTTGATTGATAAGCCGACCATGATTCAGTTGTGCATGGGTATTCCGTGGGGTGCGCCGGATGACTTCTCGACCTTTATGGCGATGGTGAATGCGGTGCCGGATGACTGGACGTTTTCTGCGTTTTCCATCGGGCGTAATCAGTTACCTTATGTGGCGATGGCGGTGAATGCCGGTGGTAATGTGCGCGTTGGGTTGGAGGATAATATTTGGTTGGGTAAGGGGCAGTTGGCTAGTAATGCTGATTTGGTTGAGCGGGCGAAG
>CALHAO010000347.1 GCA_937931765.1 uncultured Thiotrichaceae bacterium | reverse complement strand
AATCGCCACTTGTGTCGAGCGTTTCAGGCCGCTTTTACCCAGCATTTTAATATACATCCAGGTAATTGGCAGGATAGAGCTGCTACCAAACGGTGCACCCGAAACCGCACCATTCTCAGCGCTGACAATGCCGTAAGTATTCACAGCGTGACCCGGCAGATACGGTGCGAGGTGACTCTTAACCCCAATCGGCCCAACACCTGGCCCGCCACCACCATGTGGAATCGCAAAGGTTTTATGCAGGTTAAGGTGCGACACATCCGAACCCATCTGGCCGGGTTTACAAATCCCTACCTGTGCATTCATATTCGCGCCGTCCATGTACACCTGGCCGCCGTTTTTGTGGATGATGTCACACACCTCCACCACGGCTTCCTCAAACACGCCGTGCGTAGACGGGTAAGTAATCATCAGTGCCGACAAATTATCCTTGTGCAGTTCCGCCTTAGTACGCAGATCTTCCACATCAATATTGCCATCACTGTCACACTCAACAATCACCACCTTCATGCCCATCATCGCCGCCGACGCCGGGTTGGTGCCGTGCGCGGAAGAGGGGATCAGGCAGATGGTTCGGTGACCTTGTCCGTTAGCTTGCTGGTATTTGCGAATCGCCAGCAAACCGGCATATTCACCTTGCGCACCGGAATTCGGTTGCAGCGACACATTGTCATAACCGGTAATTTCCACCAGCATGGCTTCCAGTTCCTGAATCATGCTCAGGTAACCTTGTGTCTGTTCCTTCGGTGCAAAGGGGTGCATATTGGAAAACTCAGGCCAGGTAACCGGTAGCATCTCAGCTGTAGCATTCAGTTTCATGGTACACGAACCCAGCGGAATCATGCCGTGAACCAGTGAGTAATCCTTGTTCTCCAGCCGCTTCATATAGCGCAGCATGTCGGTTTCACTGTGATAATCATTAAACGTCGGGTGGGTCAGAATGGCATCTTCACGGCGCATATTGCCCAAGCTGCCATCACTATTGCCATCCACAATCGCCGCATCCAGCTCAGCCACATCCAGACCATGACCCGCACCTAAAACAATATCAAACAACTCAGCTACATCCGCCGCTGTAGTCGCTTCATCCAGCGCAATACTCAAACGACCTTCACTGCATTGGCGCAGGTTACAACCCTGATCCAGCGCACGTTGATAAATCGCTTGTTGCTCATCACCCGCTTGCAGAGTCAGCGTGTCGAAGTAAGTATCATTCAGGCTGATGCCTTTACTTTTCAGGCCATTCGCCAGAATCGCAGTTAGACGATGCACACGTTCAGCAATCATTTTCAGACCATCCGGCCCATGATAAACCGCATAGAACGCCGCGATATTAGCTAGTAATGCCTGTGCGGTACAAATGTTAGAAGTCGCCTTATCACGACGGATATGTTGCTCACGCGTCTGCATCGCCATGCGTAGCGCCGGTTTGCCTTTTGAGTCAACAGACACCCCGATAATACGTCCGGGTACTGAGCGTTTCAGTTTTTCACTGGCAGCAAAAAAGGCAGCATGTGGGCCACCAAAGCCCATTGGCACACCAAAGCGCTGTGATGAACCGAATACCACATCCGCACCCATTTCGCCGGGTGATTTTAGTAATACTAAGGCCAACGGATCAGTGCCTACCGCAACCATCGCTTGCTGTGCTTTGGCCTGTGCAATCACTGTGGACAGGTCATGCACATCACCATAAGTACCCGGATATTGCAGGTGCACACCGAATACATCCGCGTTTTCCAGATCAGTGAACGGGTTACCGATAATCAGTTCATAACCAAAATATTCCGCACGGGTTTTCACCACATCCAGCACCTGTGGATGCACATCATCTGCGACAAAATAAGCCTCGGACTTCTTGCGGTTACTGCGCTTACATAAGGTCATGGCTTCCGCCGCCGCTGTTGCTTCGTCCAACAGCGAGGCATTGGCCAGATCCATACCCGTCAGATCCATTACCATCTGCTGGAAATTCAGCAATGATTCCAAGCGCCCCTGAGCAATTTCCGGCTGATAAGGCGTGTAAGCGGTATACCAACCGGGATTTTCCAGCACGTTACGCAAAATAACGTTTGGGGTCAGGGTTGTGTGATAGCCCATGCCGATATAAGACTTGTTGACCTTGTTCTGTTTGGACAGCTGCTTTAACTGAGCCAACGCCGCCACTTCGGTGACACTCCCATCCATCGCCAATGCATCATCCAGACGAATAGAGCCGGGAACGGTCGCGGTAATTAACTCATCCAGTGACTCAAGGCCAAGCTCAGCTAGCATCTGTTGAGTTTCTTGTGCATCCGGCCCGATATTACGGTCGGTGAAATTGCCGGTTTGCTCAAGGTCGCTTAAACGGTAAGTAGTGTGTGCCATAACAATAACCTGTGCCTCTGTCAGTAAATTGCCCCTGAAGGGATAGGGGGGAGTGAATGGTTTTTACGCTTCGATGCTGGAACCGTAAGTTTCAGCGTCCAGTAGCTCATCCAATTCAGCCGCATCCGATAATTTGATTTTTGCAATCCAGCCACCTTCATAAGGCGCGTTGTTGATAATTTCCGGCTCATCTTCCAGCGCTTCATTCACCGCAATGATTTCGCCGCTGGCGGGCGCGTAAATATCTGAAGCGGCTTTTACTGATTCAACGACAGAAAACTCGGACTTAGCCGTCACCTCATCGCCCACTTCCGGCAGATCAACAAAAACAATATCGCCCAATAATTCCTGAGCATGATCAGAAATGCCGATGGTGATAGTGCCATCACCGTTGTCCAGCGCCCATTCGTGACTGTCTGCGAAGCGGTAGTTAGCAGGTATGCTCATTGGTTTTCTCCTGGGAGATTGGTGGTATGTGGGTTAGTATTTTAAGGTGTGGTTTTCTGATTATCAATATAAATTTTCTTTTAGGAAACTTTGTTTTCCGAGAAAAAGCACACTGTTCTGCTTGTATTCTCTGTTTTTTTTAGCTACTTTGTTTCGTATTGGAAACATGGCGATACCAAGCCGATGTCAAGCCATTTAACAGCCTTCAGATCAACCCCGGAGCAAACCGATGTCCGACTTAAACACAACACCACTTTACGATTTACATCTCGAACATGAAGCCAGAATGGTGCCTTTTGCTGGTTATAATATGCCGGTTCAGTACCCGCTGGGCGTGAAGAAGGAACATTTACATACCCGTGAGTATGCTGGTTTATTTGATGTCTCGCACATGGGGCAGGTCAAGCTGATTGGTGCTAATGCGGCGGCTGCGCTGGAAGCATTGGTGCCGGTGGATATTATCGACCTGCCGGTGGGTAAGCAGCGTTATGCGCTATTCACTAATGACGACGGCGGCATTATGGATGACCTGATGGTGGCCAATTATGGTGATAACTTGTATGTAGTGGTGAATGCGGCTTGCAAGGAGCAGGACATTGCGCACATGCGGGCCGGTCTGGGTGATGACGTGGTGCTTGAAGTGCTGGATGATCGGGCGCTGGTAGCTTTGCAGGGGCCGGAAGCGGCTCAGGTATTGACGGGTTTGTGTGCTGAAGCGGGCGAGATGGTATTTATGGATTCCCGCCAGTTGACCATTGATGGTGCGGAGTGTCTGGTGAGCCGTTCGGGTTATACCGGTGAAGATGGTTATGAGATTTCTATTCCAGCGGGTGATGCGGAGCGTATCTGTCGTTTATTACTGGCGCAGGATGCGGTGGAGTTTATTGGGTTGGGGGCGCGTGATTCGTTGCGGCTGGAGTCCGGTTTGTGTTTGTACGGGCATGATATTGATACCACCACTACGCCGATTGAAGGCAGTCTGATTTGGGCGATTAGTAAGGTGCGTCGGGGGGATGGTGAGCGTGCCGGTGGCTTTCCGGGCGCGGACAAGATTTATGATCAGATCGCTAATAAGAACTATGCGCGTAAGCGGGTGGGTTTGTTAGGCCAGTCGAAAGCACCGGTGCGTGAAGGTAGTGAGCTGGTAAATGCGGCAGGTGATGTGATTGGTATTGTCACCAGCGGCACCTATGGCCCTACGATTGGAGCGCCCGTGGCGATGGGGTATGTGCAGCCGGAATACGCTACACTGGACACTGAGGTGTTTGCGTTGGTGCGTGGTAAGCAAGTGCCGATGACAGTGAGTAAAATGCCATTTATTGAGCAGCGTTATTACCGTGGTTAATACCGCAGACTCATTATGCTAAGAGGAGAGGATTTATGCAGGTTTCATTAATATTAACGGTATTCAGCGATG
>CALHAO010000346.1 GCA_937931765.1 uncultured Thiotrichaceae bacterium | reverse complement strand
ATCGGACGCTGCCACGACGTCATATCTTCGGGTGTTTCTCCCGGTGCTTCTGCGCGTCGCTCCGCAATGAGTTCATCGGTAATATCTAATTCACCGATGTCGGTTTCCTGAACAGCCATCTGCTCTCCTCCTGATGTTGTGATGCTCCCGCCCTCTCCTTTTTAAAAAGAAGAAATCTGCTATCAAAAAACGTTATTTTGATCAGAGTCTCCCCTTTGAAAAAGGAGAGACGGAGGGAGACTTGTTACTGCGACTTACTTCTTAACGCTGTCTGCAAACGCTTTACCAAGAGCAGCGTTTGAAGCTTGAGAGCCAGCCCAGAATGGAACTGCGATCTCTGCGAAGTCTTTCTGTGACTGCCATACTTTAGCGAAGAACTCGTTTTCCTTTGAATTCTTTTCCAACGCTGCTTTCGCTGCATTCATGTACGCAGGAAAGTAATCAGCTGGTGTGTCATGCAAGATAACGCCATGATTTTCAGTCAGATCTTTCAGCGCTTTACCATTTTCATAGATACGATAAGAGATTGACTTAGACAGTGATGCATTTGCAGCCACTTCAATAGCCTTTTTCTGCATATCAGTCAGCTTGTTATACACGTCTTTGTTCAGGTACAAATCAGCGTTTACCACCACCTGATGCAGACCCTGCAGGTAATAATGCTTCAGTACTTTCTGGAAACCAAATACGCTATCAGGTTTCGGACAACACCATTCAGCCGCATCAATCGTACCTTTTTCCAGTGCTGGCAGAATATCACCGCCACCCATAGCTACTGATGCAACACCGATGTCTTTATAAGTCTGACCAGGGATACCAGGAGGCGTACGGAAACGGTACTTACGGAAATCTTCCATCGAGTTGATTGGTTCTTTAAACCAACCCAATGCTTCAGGGCCAGCTGGCTGCAACATGAAACCTTTAATGTTCATGCCCATTTCGTCCCACAGTTGGTCATACAGCTCTTTACCACCGCCGTACTGGAACCAACTAAAGAAAGCGATATTATCAATACCAACACCTGCGCCCGCTACCGGAGAACCGAACAACATAGCTGCAGGGTGCTTACCAGACCAGTAATGTGTCCACGCAAAACCACCTTCGATCAGACCTTTATCAACCGCATCGAGGGTTTCTTTAACACCAACAACAGCACCCGCTGGCAATACTTCAATTTGAACTTCGCCATTGGTTAATGCCAAAACATCAGCTGCAAAATCATTCAACATGTGAACTTCATCAGCCTTGGCAGGAATTACGGATTGAACCCGAATCTTTACTTCAGCAGCTGTTACAACAGATGCACTCCCCATTACCGCAATTCCCAGCGCGGTGCTGAGTACAGTTTTTGTTAATTTAGATAAAACAGACATGACTTCTCCTACTCCTAACTAATTTGCCCTCATCACTATTGCATTTCCCCGCCGTGAAGGCATGCATGCGGGAAGCTCCTCCAACAAAACTCACGCTATCGCCTTACGATGAAAGCGCTTACATCTAATATAACATACCATAAATCACCTAAAAATAAGATGATTTTCATGCTTTTTGAACAATTCATATCAATAGACCACAAGCACCTTTAAAAATCAAATTTTACGTAATATTGAAACTCAAAGTCTCAATAAATTAAAAATTTGCACACTCGTTTCCTGAAAGGCATACTGAAAAAGTCATCTAAAAAACCAGTTCCGGGGAGCAATAGACTGAAATGGACAATTCTCAAGCCAACCATTATGACTACATTATTATTGGTGCAGGTTCCTCGGGGTGCGTCATGGCTAATCGCCTCTCAGCCGATCCGGATAATCGTGTCTTACTACTGGAAGCCGGTGGCCCGGACATTAACCCCTGGATTCATGTGCCCGTGGGCTACTTCAAAACCATGCACCACCCGAGCACCGACTGGTGCTACATGACAGAGCCGGACAAAGGTATCAACGGACGCAGACTACAGTGGCCGCGTGGCAAAGTACTGGGCGGCTCCAGCTCACTGAATGGCCTGTTATATGTACGGGGACAAGCCGAGGATTATGATCGCTGGGAAGCATTAGGTAATAAAGGCTGGTCGTTCAAAGAGGTACTACCCTACTTCAAAAAATCAGAAGACCAGGAAGACGGCGCTAGCGAATATCACGGTGTTGGCGGCCTGTTAAAAGTATCCAATTTACGTTTACGCCGCCCAATTGCTGATTTCTTCATTAAAGCGGCAGAACAAATTGGTATTCCACGCAACCCTGATTACAACGGTGCCACACAAGAAGGTGTGGGTTATTTTCAGCAAACTGCTCACAATGGCTTCCGCTGGAGTACTGCGAAAGGTTTTCTGCGCCCGGCTATGCGGCGTTCCAATTTAACTGTAAAAACCAAAGCTCACACGACACGCATATTGTTTGACGGCAATCAGGCAACGGGTGTCGAGTATCGTAAAGATGGGCAACTGCACCGGGCAATGTCTGCAAAAGAAGTGATTCTTTCTGCCGGTGCTATCGGCTCACCACAAATACTGCAACTATCAGGTATCGGCCCACAGGCACTGCTGGAAAAACACAATATTCCGGTTATTAAGGATTTACCTGGCGTTGGTCAAAATTTACAAGATCATTTACAAATCCGTTTGGTATTTAAAACCAGTCAGGACACACTGAATGATGAGCTGAACAGCTACTACAAACAGTTCAAGGTCGGCCTGCAATACATGCTGAAGCGCACCGGCCCGCTGACCCTGGCGGCTAGCCAGGTGGTGGTGTTCACGAAAACAGATCCGGACATGACGCGCCCGAATATACAATTCCACATGCAACCGTTGAGCGCGGATAAACCCGGCGATGGTGTGCATCCGTTTTCGGCCTTCACCGCATCCGTGTGCCAACTGCGCCCGCATAGCCGTGGGTATATTGAAATCAAATCAACTGACCCGCTTGAGCATCCGGCGATTCATCCTAATTACCTGTCAGATGAGCGGGATCATAAAGTTGCGGTGGAAAGCATTAAAGTGGCACGTAAAATTGCCGGTGCGCCTGCACTAGCGCCACACATCCTAGATGAGTTCGTACCAGGACGGCAATTTCAGAGCGATGAAGAGTTGCTGGATGCCGCGCAGAAATACAGCCAAACTATATATCATCCGACCAGTACCTGCAAAATGGGCCATGATGATATGGCGGTGGTGGATGATCAGCTGCGGGTGCATGGTATTGAAGGTTTGCGGGTGATTGATGCTTCGATTATGCCGGAGATTGTTTCGGGGAATACTAATGCACCGGCGATTATGATTGCGGAGAAGGGAGCGGATATGATTTTGGGGAATAGTCCTGATTCATAATACCGTTCAGCGCCTACTCAAATAACTTCGCGATTTTCTTGATGGGCAGCCACAGCAAC
>CALHAO010000345.1 GCA_937931765.1 uncultured Thiotrichaceae bacterium | reverse complement strand
TATCATGCAAGCGTTAAAAATACAGAATGTAGAAAAAACCTTTGGCAGCGTTAAGGTGCTTAAGGGAATTGATCTTGAGATTGAGCCGGGCCAGTTTTTGATTTTGGTGGGGCCGTCTGGATGTGGTAAATCCACTTTGTTGAATATGATTGCCGGGCTGGAGTCAGTGAGTGCGGGTAATATCACCATTGGTGAGCGTGATGTGACACACCTTGATCCGAAAGATCGTGATATTGCGATGGTGTTTCAGTCTTATGCGCTGTACCCGAATATGACGGTGAAGCAGAATATATCCTTTGGTTTGGAAATCAATAAAACCCCTAAGGCTGAGCTGGAAGCCACGGTGGCCAAAGTGGCTAAGATGCTGCAAATAGAGCCGCTGCTTAATCGTAAGCCAAAGCAGTTATCGGGCGGGCAGCGCCAACGTGTGGCGATGGGACGGGCGTTAGCGCGTGATCCTGCGATCTACCTGTTTGATGAGCCATTATCGAATCTTGATGCCAAACTGCGTGTGGAAATGCGCAGTGAAATCAAAGAATTACATCAGCGGGTGGGCACTACGATTGTATATGTTACCCATGATCAGATTGAGGCGATGACGCTGGGTGATGTGATTGCGGTGATGAAGGATGGTGAAATCCAGCAGTTCGGCTCGCCACAGGAAATTTATGATAACCCGCGCAATCAATTCATTGCCGGTTTTATGGGCAGTCCTTCGATGAACTTTGTGCCTTGCCATGTAGAGCAGGGTAATGGTCATTTATTGCTGACATTGGAAAGTGGAGGAGCTACGCATCAGCTACCGGTAGAACAAGCGAGTGATGGGTTGCAGCAATATGTCGGGAAGTCTGTCGTATTAGGTATTCGTCCGGAACAGGTCACTCAGGTGAGTGAAGACAAGCCTGACACCATGACAATTCCTTGCATGGTTGAGATTATTGAACCTACCGGGCCGGATACTTTGCTCACTGTGCGTTTGAATGGTGTCAGGACGGTTTGTCGTGTCCATCCCACTGCAGTAAGTGAAGTGGGTGGCTTAATGCCATTGCAGTTTGATATGTCAAAAGCAGTGTTCTTTGATCCTGAATCGGAGCAGAGGATTTATTAATGTCAGCCCCTTTATTCTCAGCGGGTAGTTCTGTCATGAAGGTTGCAACAGATAGTAGGGTAAGGTTGGTAGCTGATATTGGAGGAACCAATGCCCGCTTTGCCTTGCTGACTTCCGACAATAAGATTTATCAGCAGCAGGTATTGGCTTGTGCGGATTATCCGGAAATTACCCTTGCGCTACAGCATTACCTGTCACTGGTAGGTAATCCTGTTATCGAAGCAGCGGCGCTAGCTATTGCCAATCCGATTACCGGTGATTGGGTGGAAATGACTAATCACAACTGGACATTTTCTATCAATGAAACCCGGCAGGCACTGGGTTTTAAGGAAATGATTTTCAAGAATGATTTTACGGCGCTGGCGATGTCTATCCCGGTATTACCTGTTGAAGATTTGTTGCAGGTGGGTGGTGTTTCATCCTCTAAAGGTTCTTCGATTGCGGTAATCGGGCCGGGAACCGGCCTGGGTGTTTCCGGCTTATTAAAACGTGGTGATTATTGGGTTCCCATCGAGGGAGAGGGTGGTCATGTCAGCATCAGCCCGGCGAATGAGCGGGAATGCGACATTCTAAAGCTGTGTTGGTCGGAATTCCCTCATGTTTCGGCAGAGCGCCTGGTGTCCGGAATGGGGCTGCAAAATCTTTACCAAACGATTTGCCAGTTGGAAAAGGTTGAGGCCCGCCCCCTTCAGCCAGCTGAAATCACCTCATTAGGTCGAAATGAAAGTGACCCCCACTGTGCTGAGGCATTAGCTATATTTTGCGCTTTGTTAGGCTCGGTGGCGGGTGATTTAGTGTTGACGCTGGGTGCGTTTCGCGGTTTGTATATTGGAGGCGGTATTGTTCCAAAGTTAGGTAAGTATTTTGAGACATCAAATTTCCGACAACGCTTTGAAGCCAAAGGCCGATTCAGAAAGCATCTTGAGCAAGTGCCTGTATTTGTGATTAATACCAAAAACCCAGCACTGTTCGGAATTAGTCAGGTCTTTTATTGAGATGACTAATCCTCCTGCGTGCACTGTCCCTGGTAGGGTGCAGAAGGCCGCAAACCCATTCAGCAATCAGGCACCTGAGCTTGAGCTGGAGTTTCAGCGTAATTCATACTTGGGGTATGAGGAAGGAGGGACATTTGGTTCCGTCCGTTGCTTAGAGCATGGTGTACCGAATGCTTTGGTGCGCTGGCACTATCATGAAGAATATGAGTTGCACCTGATCGTTGAAACTAGCGGGAAGGTATTTGTCGGTGATTATATTGGTAGTTTTGAGCCGGGGAATTTGGTACTAACCGGCCCGCGATTACCCCATAACTGGATTTCAGCCAATGTGCCTGAGCAAGGTATTCCTATCCGTGACCGGGCTTTGCAGTTTTCTGACGAGCCGTTGCGTCAAGCCAGTAAATTTATTCCTGAGCTGCGTGGTCTGCTGCCTTTATTAGAGCGTGCGAGTCATGGCATTGAGTTTATCGGCATCAGTGATCAGGTAGCAGAAAGAATGAGGCGCATTAAGGATGGTAATGGCGTAACGCGTTTTACAGAATTTCTGCATTTATTGCATGAGCTTGCAAGGCATGATCAATACAATTTATTGTCTAGTGCCAGACTACAGAGTTTTGATGACGATAATTCATTGAGCCAAATGAGTGAGGTGGTTGACTATATTACTGAGAACTATGGTACTTCGTTTAGTATGGCGAATGTGTGCGAACACTTTGGGATGAGTAGTAGTAATTTTTCCCGTTGCTTTCAACGTGCCACTGGCAACACATTTACTGACTTTTTAAACCGCATGAGGATTAATCGTGCTTGCGTACTGTTAATGGAAACTGAGCAATATATCAGTACGATTTGTTATTCGGTGGGCTATAACAATATTGCTAATTTTAATCGCCGATTTATGGATATTAAAGGCATGACGCCCAGCGAATTCCGCCGTCAGGGTCAGGCTCGTTTTGGTTAATAGCAAGTTCTAATCCAAAAAAACCGGCATCAATCAGGCCGGTTTTTTTGAGTTACAGTAATTTGAAAATTGTAACTGCTTATTGAGTGGCAGCTTCAGCCTTCGGTGCTTCAGCAGTAGTTTCTTCAGTTTTTGGTGCTTCAACGGCTGCTGGTTGTGCAGGAGCTGCTGGTGCTTTTGCATCTTCAGCCAGTTTCTGCTGAGCGGCGATAGCAGCTTGTTGTTGTGCCTGCATTTGCTTCATGTAAGCTTGTGCCTGCGCTTGTTGAGCAGCCATGCGTTGCTGCATTTGCTGTTGCATCTGTGCGTAGTTTGGTGCTTGCATCGGTTGCATTTGCTGTGGCGCTTGCATCATTGGCATCTGCATTGGCTGCATATTGTAACCATAAGGCATCATCGGCATTTGCATAGGCTGCATGTTGTAGCCATAAGGCATCATAGGTTGTTGCATTTGTGGGTTCTGCATCATCGGCATTTGCATCGGTTGCATTTGTTGTGGTGCTTGAGCAGCTTGTCCCTGGCCTTGTGGAGCCTGAGTCATTGGCATACGCATTTGTGGCATCTGCTGTGGCATATAACCACGGTTATAGCCGTAATAAGGCATGCCGCCATTATTGCTTGAGTTGGTGAAGCCGCTCATGTTGTTAGCGCCCTGACCATAACCATTGCCCTGACCAATCATGTTACCGGACGTAGTGCCGTTACCTTTGCCTGCCATGTCAGAAGCCATGTCAGTATTGCCTTTGCCTTTAAAAGTGATCTGGAAGTCCACTTCGCCATCAGCATTACCTTTACCACGCCCCCAGCCATCAGCGTTGCCCTGACCAGTGCCATAGCCTTGTGCCTGGCCTGAAGTCTGGCCTTGTGCGTTACCCTGGCTTTGTGCTTGGCCGGTTCCGTCGTCAAAAACATTAGTGAAGTCTGCGGATGCGATACCGGTAGCTGTTAATAATGCGATAGTTAATGCAATTTTTGTATTTTTCATAATAATACCTCTAGCGGGGGCGGTTAATCTAAATTAGTGAAAGTTAATATAAGCAAATAGTAATATTCTCAATATCGAAAAGCAAGCAATAATTGATGAAAATTTCGGCTGAGCAGAAGATTTTTTAGCTGACTCATGTGATTATAAGAAAATCGGGTACATCACTTAAAATAAAGGGGACATACAATGGCTATTGGCTGCGTCATGCTGGATTTGGAAGGCACAGAATTACAGGTAGAAGAGTGTGAGCTATTAAAGCACCCGTCAGTAGGTGGCCTGATTTATTTTTCAAGAAACTTTGAATCCGCCGAACAGATAACTGAGTTGAGCGCCGCAGTCCGCAAGGCAGCAGGCAAGCCCATCTTGATTGCAGTCGATCATGAAGGTGGGCGGGTGCAGCGTTTCCGCGATGGGTTTACCCGCTTGCCACCGATTGCCAGTCTGGGGCGGAATTATGCTGATGATCCATTACAGGCTAAGCAGGCCGCACGCAAGGCAGGTTGGTTAATGGCCGCAGAGGTTCGTGCAGTGGGTATTGATTTTAGTTTTGCACCGGTGCTGGATCTGGATTATGGCACCAGCGGTGTGATTGGTGACCGGGCTTTTCACCGCGACACTCATATTGTTTCAGCATTGGCTCAGGCTTATATCGAAGGTATGCGCGAAGCAGGCATGGCGGCCACCGGCAAACATTTTCCGGGGCATGGTTGGGTGAAAGCTGATTCACATCTGGAAATTCCGCGTGATGAAAGAACCGCGCAACAAATCATGGCTGAAGACATGCAGCCGTTTTGTCAGTTGTTTAAAGGTGGTTTGGATGCGGTGATGCCTGCGCATGTGATTTATGAGCAGGTGGATAGTGAGCCAGCCGGATTTTCTAAGGTGTGGCTGCAGGATGTATTGCGCCAACA
>CALHAO010000344.1 GCA_937931765.1 uncultured Thiotrichaceae bacterium | reverse complement strand
GGTCGGGGTGGGCATTCTGAAAGAATTCTGTCTCAATTGGGTGATACAGGTCGCTTGGTAGTGGTTGATAAAGACCCTGAGGCGATTGCGGACGCGCAAGTGAAGTATGCCTCAGATAGCAGAGTAAGTGCCTGGCAGGGTTCGTTCCGTGATTTTTCGACAGCAGTGAAGGCCGCTGGTGTTGAGAGTGGGCAAATTGATGGTCTGTTGTTAGATTTGGGTGTGTCATCGCCTCAGTTAGATGACGCGCGTCGCGGCTTCAGTTTCATGCGTGAAGGTGGACTGGATATGCGAATGAATCCCGATGCGGGTGTTAGTGCTGCTCAGTGGTTGTTTGATAGTACTGAAAAAGAAATAGCTGATGTCTTGTGGCGATATGGTGAGGAGCGATTTTCCAAACGTATAGCTCGGGCAATCAAACAGATGTGTGCGGAAAAGGATAAGCCGCTGGAAACCACCTTGGAATTAGCTGACCTGATTGTGGCAGCAACCCCCAATAAGCGTGAGCCGGGTAAGCATCCCGCTACACGAAGTTTTCAAGCTATACGCATAAAAATAAATCAGGAGCTGGAAGATGTTGAGGTGTGTTTACATCGTGCAGTTGATTCACTTTTACCGAATGGGCGCTTGGTCGTGATTAGTTTTCATTCTCTGGAAGATCGGGTCGTTAAGCACTTTATGCGGGATATGTCCCGTGCTCCCCGTTTACCCAAAGGGTTACCCATTCCTGATTCAGATATTCCAGCGCGTATGCGTTTAATCGGTAAAGCATCCAAAGCATCACAGGGTGAAGTTTCGGTTAACCCCAGATCTCGTAGTGCCATTATGCGTGTTGCTGAAATGAACGCAACGGCGGTTTGACATGGGTCGTTGGCAGTTCGGAGGGTTAGTTACTCTCTATGTATTGGTGGTGGTCATGGCGGTCATGGTTGTGGTTAACCGACATCATGCACGGCAGCTTTTTGTGGAATATCAACAATTAGAAAAAGAACGGGATGCGCTGAATGCCAGTTGGAGTCGTTTGACGTTAGAGCGTAGCACCCGCCTTAATCAGGTTTATGTTGAGCGTCGCGCCAAGCGTGAATTAAGTATGAATAAACCTTCATCTGACAACATCAGGATTATCAGAGAATGAGTCGTCGCAAAGTGGTATCACCTATTTTTCAGGGAAGACGTCTTTTCCTGATGTTGGCGCTGATCTCTGTGATCGGGGTGCTGATGCTGCGTGCTGCCTGGTTAGAAGTTTATCAACAGGAAATGCTTCAGGAAAAGGCGGGTAAGCGCCAGAATAGAGTGGTTTCTGTTGCGGCTTATCGGGGAATGATTACTGACCGCAATGGTGAGCCGATGGCGGTTTCTTCTCCTGTGGAGTCCTTGTGGTGTAACCCAAAAAAATTATTGGCAGCTCATAAGGAGCTGCGTGACGAGTTTGATGTTGCGACTCAACAGGCTGCGGAAGCTGATGATGAAGACGCCTCCGCCCATGCGCACGTGGCCGGATTGCGTTTTACTAAGCTTAAAGATGGTTTGGCGCGGATCGAAGAGGTACTCGAATTGGAGGCCGGTGATTTGCTGGGTAAGCTTGAAAGTGCTGGTGATAAACACTTTTTCTATCTGGGGCGGCACTTACCGCCTGAGTTGGCTGATGAAGTGTTGGAGTTAGATTTGCCCGGAGTCGCCAGTACTTCTGAATACCGCCGTTTTTACCCTTTAGCTGAGACATCTGGTCATGTGGTCGGAATGACTAATATTGATGGTGTCGGGCTTGAAGGTGTTGAGAAAGCCATGAATGAGCACCTGGCTGGGCGTAATGGCAAAAAGCGGGTGGTGTTGGATGGCCGCAGGCGGGTCATTGAAAATATTGAAAGTATTGAAGATATGGTGCCGGGGCAATCGGCACAGCTGAGTATTGATCAGCGCATTCAGTACATGGCTTACAAAGCGTTAAAAACTCAGGTCTATAAACTGAAGGCTCAAGCCGGTTCTCTGGTCGTGTTGGACGCCCGCAGTGGCGAAATTCTGGCGATGGCAAATCTGCCATCATTCAACCCCAATAATCGTAAGCGACTTGAGGCTTACCGCTATCGGAATCGTGCAGTTACCGATAAGTTTGAGCCAGGTTCAACATTAAAACCACTGACGATTGCCGCCGCCTTAGAAGCCAGAGTGATCGGTGCCAACGTTGAAATAGATACTTCGCCGGGCCACCTGACTTTTGGTAAATATACGATAAGAGACCCCGGGAACTATGGCTCGCTTTCTCTGGGTGCGATTCTGTCGAAATCCAGCAATGTGGGTGCCAGTCGTGTGGCGCTTCTGATGAATCCACGTGATCATTGGATGTTCCTGAATCGTGTCGGTTTTGGACGCGTACCCAATGCCGGGCTTTCCGGTGAGACCAGTGGCAAGTTAGGTAATTATAGTCAATGGGGTAAGGTTGACCGTGCTTCGCATGGTTATGGTTATGGTTTGTCAACCAGCTTGCTGCAAATTACCCATGCTTATGCGCCCTTCGCTGCTGATGGTAAATTGATGCCTGCAACCATTTATAAGCGTAACGAGCCAGTGCCAGGACAGCAGGTTATGTCCAGAGAAACTGCGCATACTGTTCTGAAAATGATGGAGTCAGTGGTTCAGGAAGGCGGCACAGGTAAACGTGCGATGGTGGATGGTTATCGGGTAGCAGGCAAGACCGGTACAGCCTATAAATACATTAACGGCAAGTACCGTAAAGATAAATATCTCACCAGTTTTGTAGGCATTGCGCCAGCCAGTCAGCCACGACTGGTGGTTGCTGTGCAGATTGATGAGCCTAAACTGGATAGTAGTGGTGGTCGTGCTGCTGCACCGGTATTTTCTAAGGTAATGACGGAGTCTCTCCGCTTATTAGATGTTCCACCTGACGATTTGCCTGAAGTGCAAAAGGCTGAAACGATGATTCCAACAAAGGAAGGTGCTACATGATGTTGCTTTCCGCTTGTATTGATTTTGAGCTGCCAGATACTCTGAAAAAGACAGAGGTATCTGGCTTTTCATTAGATAACCGTCAAATTACTCCAGGCATGGTGTTTGTCGCTTTAAAAGGCACGCAAACACACGGACTGAAATATGCCGAGGCTGCAGTGCAGGCAGGTGCTGCTGTCGTTTTGTATGAGCCGGAAGGTGCAGGTGTTATTCCGGTGTTATCAGTGCCGGTTTTGGCCGTTCAGGGTTTGGCCGATTGCCTTGGTATTATGGCGGCGCGTTTTTATGGGCAACCATCGCATGGTTTGTCT
>CALHAO010000343.1 GCA_937931765.1 uncultured Thiotrichaceae bacterium | reverse complement strand
CATTTATGTGCTTTCATCGCATTATGATAAATGTAGTTAGTCAGACCACGCTCGTTCTGAAGTCCCAGTTTTTTGTGGATGCTGGGTTTACGTAAATCAGCATCTATCAGCAAAACTTTTTTACCTGAATTGGCCAGCGATGTTGCGAGAAAAAGTGCAATAGTACTTTTTCCATCACCGGCATTAGGGCTGGTGATATGCAGTGTTTTTGGGATTTCATCAAGATGATTACCTAGCTGCAAGGTCGTACGCAGGTAACGCAGTGCCTCAGCCGTTTTTGGGTGCAGGGCATCAGCGGTAGACAAGTTGCCAAAGCCTAGCAGGCCCTTTTTAATTTCAGGCACTGATGAAAGTACAGGATATTTACCTGATAGTTGTTTTAGCCCTTTTTCGTTTCTGATTTTTGGCGCAAACATTTCTTTGATCATAACTAACAGGCTGTATAAAATGAAGCCCAATAATCCACCTAATAACAAATATTTACTATAGGATAAGCCGTCTTTTCTTGGTGGCAGTTCAGCTGAATCGACAATGGCAACGTTATCGCCGGGAACAGGGCCAATCACATCGATTTCCTTGAGGCGTTGCAGCAAGCCGTCATAAAGATTCCTGGATGTGTCCACTTCACGTTTTAAGCTGGTGTAGCCAATGCTGTTTTCGTAAAACTTCAGCAGATCACTTTCCAGTTTGCTTATTTCACGTTTCAATTGCTTTTCTTCGCTCAATGTTGCGGCATAATTAGCCTTCATGTTCTGGTTGGTATTGCTGCGAATATTTCGCGACTCAGTATTTATATACTTGCTGAGCTGGTCAATCTGGCGCTTGAGTTCCTGCATTTCCGGATAAGCCGGTTTGAATAAACTCTGTTTGGCCTGATATTCTGATTGCAGTGTGCTCAGTTGCTGCTTTTTTGCCTGAACCACCGGATCTGCCTCTGCGTTCAATAAGGTATTAATGCCACGTTTGTTCTGATATTGACTTTCAGCATCAATACGACGGCTTTTGGCTCTGATATAAGCTTCATTCAGCAAGGTGATGTTATTAGCAATAGTGGATACATCACTGTTGGTGTCGACAATTTTATTATTGCGGGCATAAGTGACCAATTTCTGCTCAGCGCCCTGCATTTTCTGCCGTGAGCCTTCGATCTGTTCTTCAAGGTACTCTTTAGCATTTTCGGAGTACTTTACTTTGTCTTTGTGCCTGAGGTGAATAAAGGTATCTATATAAGCTGTCAGGATTTCTTTCGATAATTCAGGGTCTTGTGATGTATAGTGGATGTCAATCACCCGTGAGCGCCTTACAGGGCTAATAGTCAGATTCTTAAAGAAAATTTCTTCAGCGGTCACAGTTTCCTTTGGTGAATTCGTTTGCTCACTGCCGGGAAAAAAAGACTTTGCCCAATTGGACAGTTCCTTTAACTTATTGGTTGCAATGTAGACGGGGGCAGCAAATTTCTTTTCATCTAACAGGTTTTTTTCGATAGCTAGGTCATCAATAACTTTCCTGGCAAGGTCACGGTTGCGTAGTAGTTTGTATTGTGTATTGTAGAAAATATCATCATTGACATAAGACGGTGGCCTGGAAGTGTCCACATCATAATCAAGAATACGGGTGTGATCCGTTTCAATTTTAATGGAGGATTTTGATGTATATGTGTTATTTGTCAGCAGCCCAACCGCCAGCATTAATGCTGAAAATAGCAAAATAGCCGGGAGGATATATTTCAGTCCTCTTTTCCATGCTGTCCAGTAATCTTCTACTGAGAAATTTGGTGTATCAACATGGTTACTCTCGTGAATAAAAGAACTGATTGCAGGTTGTTTCATCAAATTAGCTGATTGTCCTGACACCATGATGTCCAGTTCTGTATTTTGAGTGTTATTTCGATTGTTCATCATAAATTCCAATGATTGCTATTTTAGGCAACTGTACCTTTGTACTTGACGGATAGATTTGTGCTATAGAGCTTGATGAATTCATCTGATATGAATGACCAGGTATAGTTTTTGTACGCATGCACCAGCAAGTTCCGGCCAATTAGTTGCCTTTTTGCCACGTGTTCTGTGACATACTCTAGTTGTTGTTGCAGCGCTTTGTGATCGTTAAGAGGATAGGTTAATCCTTTGTTATCAAGAGCTTCTTTGTTAGCAGGAATATCACTGGCGATGCAGCAGCATGAAAAGCTCATGGCTTCTAATAATGTAATGGGCAGACCTTCTATCCGTGAAGGCAGGATGTAGGCTAATGCATTGCTGTACCACTCAACCAGTTCGTCATCATAAGCTGGCCCGACAAACAAAATATTTTTATTACTGCCAGCCAGTGCTTTCAGTCTGGTAACATAATCAGCATCTTCAGGTCTTTCTTTGCCGACGATGATCAGCTTAACCGAAGTATTTTCAAGCCCAATATAAGCTGAAATCAGTTCTTCAATGTTTTTTTCCTGAGATAACCTTCCCACATATAAAAAATACTCAGATTTTTTAATGCCATGTCTCAGTATCTTTGACGCTGATAAAGGTTTCTTAGGTGAGATGCCTGATGGAATATAAGTGACTGATTTTTTATATTTGTCTTCATAGTAATACTTAAGGTTTTTTGAAACAGCACTGGAATCATTAGCAAAAATAAACGTCAATTTCTCTGAAATATGAAAGAATGTCTTCGCAATTATATTCCACGAACTTCTTTCCCATTCATGCCCATGACTCTGAAAAATTGTTTTGCGGCCTGCTAAGCGAGGTATAAATGAAAAAATACTTGGGCCTATAGCATGGTAGTGAACTATATCTAATTCAGGGATCTTAAATTGGTGCAGACTGGCCATGAAAACGAGCACAATTTTCTCAAGGTATTTGTGGTGTATAGTTGGCAATGGGTAGAAAAGAACACCGTCCTGCCTGAAGGGCGTCGGGTGTTCTGGGGTTTTGATACAGTAAACGATTACCTCATGGCCTGACCTGACCAGCCGTTTCCCCAGCTCTACCGTATACGTTTCAATCCCACCAATAATGTCAACTCCTTTGATGGCTATAAATGCAATCTTCATTCTGACACCTACTTTTAATAACAATTATTTATGTGTAGTTTATCTATCAGAAAAAATTATTCAGTGGTGGGGCAGACCAACGGGAGGTTCGGCTTGATAAATGCTTTTTATGGGGTAGATACTTCTTTTGAGGTTAACTGTCAGGCTGTTTTTACAGCAAACTTGTTAAGTTTTATGTGCTTGTAGATGAATTTCATAACAATTATTAGTTGAGTGAGCAATATACATACCTGAGCTTGCAGTGGAGTTGCGCCTGTGGATTTCAATATATAATAGAAACTTAATAATATTCCGATGCTTATAATTGGAGTTGATAGCAGGGTGATTAACCTATTAATGATAAGTTTTACTGATAAATTGGAGTATTCAGATAAATAAAATAACCTCACACCTATACCAAAAATAGTTGCACAGAACAGGCTGGTGTATATAAACCCATTCAGAGCGAAGATCATTGACATAGGGATAATCAAAGCAAGCTTAAGTGTTACTTCACCAAAATCAATCCAGGCGTTGGTCTTTTCTTTTCCTAGTGCATTAAAATAAGGTGTAGTCGCCATTTGGAATGATATGCTGATTAGTATGAGTGTTAGCATAACTAGAGGTTGATGTAGAAAAGTGTAACTTTCACCAACCCATAATGAAATAAATGTTTCGCCAAATATAATGATATTTAAAAATGATAATAGCGAAATACTAATGCCAATTTTTAATGATTTAAATAAATTATCGATTGCTTGTTCATGTCGCTTCTTTCCAATACTATTAATAATGATAGTATCCCAATAGCTGAGAAATCGCATTAATACCTGAGTTAACATCATGACTATGAATACTATAATGGTATAGTGTGCAGAGGCAGTTATTCCTACTAATACTGCCACCAAAATACTGTCTGTTCTGAACTTAAGGAATTCTGCTGTTTGTGACACTGCAGTGGACTTGCTGAAATTTAATAAATCAGCAAACATTTTCTTATTAATGGCTGCTTTGCTAAAAAATACCGTCTTATGGCGTTTGATAGTGTTGAGCAGAGGAAGTATGAAAAACACAAGGTTTGCCAGAGAAGCTATAATGACAATATCCACTAAGCCAGCTCCAAGAAATAATGCCAGTGTAATACCGCCGATTCTCAGGCTAACCCGGATGACCTCAAAGCTCCCTATGTCAAAGTAGCGTACCTCTGCACGTAAAATACTCATGTACATACGCAGTGGAATCGATATAGCCACTTCCAGCAGTGTGATAATGATAATGGTGCTGATCAGGTGATGTTGTTCAGCCAGCATGCCGGATTGCATGGCTATGAAAATCCCGGTACCTGTCATGATCATAATGGTGGCCATGATGAAGGAAAGTGCTAACGCATTACTGACAATGCCCGTCCAGTCGCTTTTATCGTCACTGCGTAATGATAAGTAGCGTGTGCAAGCCAGTGCAATGCCAAAGTCCAGCAGTAGCAGGTAGCTGGTAATGGATGAAACCATGCCCCAGATACCGAAATTGTACTCCCCCAGTGTTTTGAGAATTAACGGAAGTAAAAACAGCGTTCCGATAGAACTTATGGCAATGGCCAATAAACGTATTACCATTGAATGAGAGTATTTTTGTTTCATTTTTTATTACGCTTCAGTGAGTTATTACAGTTTTCTGCATACTATGTGCTTAGTGCTGCATGTCCGGGATTGTTTATCAGTTGGACGATTTTACTGTCCCAGTCGAACACATAACGTTTTCTGTCTGCTGCTGTTTTGGACTGAACCTTTTGAGCATAAACTGTATCAGTCATAAATTTCGTTAGTTTTTCGACCAGTTCCTGCTTCGATGTGGGATCGAAATGCAGAGTTTCATCACGGAGCACTTCAGTAACTTCAGGAATTCGGCTGGCCAGACAAGGCAGGCCATAGCCCATAGCTTCCATTAGTGCATTGGGTGAGCCTTCCATCAATGTCGGGAATAGGAACAGGTGGCAGTGCTTTAGGAAAATTGAAGCATCATCCTGCCAGCCCAGAAATTTTACCCGATCGCTAATACCATAATTCTCTGTTAACTGTTTGAGTTCATCGCCATAATTTTTATTACTGGTATCAGGGCCGATGATTAGATATTCCCACTCCAGATGCTTGAGTTCTGCCAGCGCTTCAATCGCCAGTTTGATATTTTTCCTTTCATTTAAAACAGATACTGTTGCGATGCGGACTGGCTCTTTACTCTGATGCCCGTTAATAGACAGTGGAGATGTAGTGATGTCATTGGGCAACGTACTTATTTTATCGGAGCCGGTACGTAAACTAATGGCTTGCTGCATGGACTGACTGGTGGCTACAACCGCTTCTGAACCCCGGACACCAATATATTCCAGTGTTCTGTGGGCCAAACGGCGCAGTCCGGCAAAGCGTTTGAATGTTGCATCGAAGGCATCATCACCCCGGATGAGGGTAATGGTGCGCACTGACAACCCGAGGCTGGAAAGAATAGAGATCGTGGCGTAAAAAAATGAGAAGACAAAATGTGTTGATGCTTCATGTTTTTTAGTCAGGCGGCGCATTTCTATCACTGCGCGGAAGTAGAATTCAACCCAGTAGATTGGTGTACCTTCTTTGCTACGCATTTCAATAATGACAGGGTGAATTCGCTCATCTTTGACCGGCAATTCGGCAGTGGCAACATAATATAAATCCTGCCCTGAAGCAGCTATCGCTTGGTATGCACGGTAGAGGCGCTTGGTAAATCCACCCTGCTTGTGCTTGTAATAAATCGATAATATGACTGATTTTTTCATGATCTCATGATTTCTATAGCGTTGTTGAGAGTGCGACCTAAATTAGCACTGTCTGTTATTTAGGAGCGATAAACAAAAGTGTTGGCGGTATAGAAAAAGGGCTGAGCGTCTATCCGGGAAATGTGAGCGGTCACCATATCTACAGTGGTTTTCCATTCTTTTCAGTATTATAGATACCTCATGGATAAGGTGATTCAGGCTGACTGTCGGTTTGCAATAAAATTTATTTCTGGAGTGATTGCAGGTGTTGCGAACAGGCTGCATAGGCGATGACTGCTCAACCAGTTTATATTTTTGCACCGGTCAGTGAAGAAGCGATTTTGAGACTGGTTATGAAAAAAACCGGCCTCATGTTTGCTATTAATGATTACCGTCTTGAAAATTGGTCTGTTCAGGATCAGGTTTGCTATTTTAAATATGCTCAGCTGGGTAAGTTACAACGTTTAGCACTGGATGAGGCGCGGGCACAAGGCGCAGATGTTAATGAGTTTTTTTCCTATTTTGAAGCACACTTTGGGCAGATAGAGGTCGATTTACTGGAACCAGTACATCTGCTGCAAATGGACGTAAAGTTTCCGGATACAAAACGCTATTCGGGTTTACTACGGCGTGGTGTTGATGTTGTCAGTGCTTTGTTTGGCTTGAGTTTATTCATTATTCCCGGCGTTACGGTGGCTTTAATGATTAAGCTGGATTCTAAGGGGCCGGTCTTTTTCCTGCAGCAGCGTACCGGCTTGTACAATCATGAGTTTGATATTGTAAAATTCCGCTCGATGTACACTGATGCTGAGAAGGATGGTGCACGTTGGGCGAATCAGGATGATGATCGAATTACGGCAGTGGGCCGGTTTATCCGTAAAACCCGCATTGATGAAGTGCCTCAATTGTGGAACGTACTAACCGGTGATATGTCGATTATCGGGCCGCGTCCGGAGCGGGAAGTGTTTATCCGGCAATTAGAACAGCAAATCCCTTTCTATCGCTTCCGGCATTTAGTCAAGCCCGGTATCACCGGATTGGCTCAGGTAATGTTTTGTTATGGTGCCTCAGTTGAGGATGCGCGGCAAAAACACCGTTATGATCTTTACTACATAAAACATCAGAACTGGAAGCTTGATCTGAAAATTCTGCGTGACACGCTGATTACTATTATCAAAGGTGCGGGCGTTTAGTCCTTAGTCTGTCAGCCAATAATCGTGTTATTCTTTTTCCTTTGAATTACAAAGTCAGCATTCACTTGCTGATTAAGGTTTGTTGATGTCAGAGTTGCCGGAATTTCTCCAAAATAATACCACCTGTCTTCCGCAGATTGATGACCTGCAGCAGCTGTTTGTATCGGGTGTTGCACTATTGGATACCCGTGCGCCGGTTGAGTTTGCTGAAGGTGCATTTCCTTCTGCTGAAAATTTGCCGCTGATGAGCGATGAAGAACGTCAGGCGATAGGT
>CALHAO010000342.1 GCA_937931765.1 uncultured Thiotrichaceae bacterium | reverse complement strand
GGGTGGTGTGGCACATGAAGCGCCGTCCTGGTTTAAAGAAAGTTTTCTGGATATTCAGGATGATGTTGATGAGGCGACTGAAGAAGGACGTCATGTCATGTTGTTCTTCCAGTTAAATGCCTGTCCTTATTGTGACCGGATGTTGAAAGAGTCTTTTGAAGCTGAGCCAATGAAGACCTTAATTCAGGATAGCTATGATGTTATCGCAATTAATGTGAAGGGTGACCGTGAAATAACTTTTGATGAAGACACTTCGTTAATTGAAAAGGATTTATCTGAAAAGCTGGATGTGCGTGCGACACCGGCGATTTTATTCCTGGATAAGGATAATAATGCGGTGGTGAGGGTCAATGGTTACCGTTCACCGAAACGTTTTAAACATATTCTTAATTATGTCAGCGATAAAGCATATGAAAATAGTACGCTGGCGGAATATTTGGATAAGAATCTGGAAAAAGATGTTTATAAGTTACGTGAAAATAAACTGTTCACTGAGCTGACTGATTTGTCTGCGGTAAAAGGGCCGTTGGCGGTTATTTTTGAGGATAGTACTTGTTACGATTGTGATGAATTTCACGATAAATTACTGGCGCGTGATGATGTGCAAACGGAAATGAAGCTGTTTACTACGGTACGTCTTGATGCTGCCTCTGAAGATGAAATCACTGATCCTGAAGGCAATAAAACTACGCCTAAGGCATGGGCTAAGAAGATGGAAATGACTTACCGTCCAGGCATGCTGGTGTTTGATGAGGGCAAGTTGCTACGCCGCGTCGATAGCTTATTGTTCAGCCATCACTTTAAAGAAGGCATGCGTTATATCGGTGGCGGTTATTACAAAACCCAGCCTTACTCTGAGTACTCAGAAAAACGTACTGAAGAATTACTGGCTGCGGGTGTTGATATTAATCTAGGTGAATGAATCGCATGCGAATGTTACCAAAGGTTCATGTTGCGGGAGCGTCCTGTAACCGACTTTGTTAACTTGATGTGTCATGCTGTTTAATCGCCGCCTTCCTATCTGGTATTTACTGTGGAAGTCGCAGACTTTCATGCTTGCGATGCGAATTTTTTATGTGCGTTACTGTGAAAGCTGAAAACTTTCATCCGCTACAGGTATATCTATGATCAATTTATTGCACCGTGCATCTTCTCTGATGCGCAGTTTGTTACTGATGATGTTTTTGGGAATGGCCGTTGCCATTCAGCCGGTTATGGGAGCTGATGGTACGTTCCCGATTGGCAATCTGGGTATTAAAGCCCTGAGCGAGGGTAGCGCTGCCAGTAGTGAGCCGTTGCTACCGGATGATGCTTTTACCTTCAGCGGTGTCACGTATGACGGTAAAAAGCTGGCGATGAGCTGGACGATTGCGCCGGATTACTACCTATATCGTGGCAAATTTAAGATTCGTGTATTACCTGTGGCCGGGCTGGAGGTCGGCGAAGTAGTGCTGCCTCCCGGTAAACCAAAGAAGGATGAGTTCTACGGCACTATCCAGGCCATGTACACCTTTGCGGATGCGACGTTGCCGGTGACGCATGACGGTAAACAGGCGTTGGATCTGGTAGTTGAAGCCAGTTGGCAGGGTTGTGCTGAGAGCTTGGGTATCTGTTATCCGCCGATGGTCAAACAGTTTAAAACCTCTGTGGCAGCAGGCAAAGCAGTAGACGATGTTATTATTCTGGATGAATTATCGGAAGATGACACGATTGATATAACGGGTAAGATTCCTGCGGAAACACAGCCTGCTTCAGGTGTCCGAACGGTGTCAGAGCAGGATCGCATTGCAAAAATGTTGTCGGGTGACAATACTTTCCTGGTCTTACTGTCGTTCCTTGGTTTTGGCTTACTACTCTCATTTACGCCTTGTGTGTTCCCGATGATTCCGATTTTGTCAGGGATTATTGCTGGTCAAAAAGATGTTACACCGCGCAAGGCATTTATGTTTTCGCTGGTGTATGTGCTGGCGATGGCGCTGACTTATACCGTTGCGGGTGTGCTGGCCGGGCTGTTTGGCAGTAACCTCTCTGCGGCTTTACAAACGCCGTGGGTATTAGGTGTTTTCAGCGCTATTTTTGTATTGTTATCACTGTCGATGTTCGGTTTTTATGAGCTACAAATTCCGGCAGCAATGCAAACCCGCCTGAATGAATTCAGCAATAAACAAGCCGGTGGCTCAATGATCGGTGTGGCGATTATGGGCGTATTGTCAGCGCTGATTGTCGGGCCATGTGTCGCGGCTCCGTTGGCGGGAGCGTTGATTTATATCGGCTTGACCGGTGATGCGGTGCTGGGGGGTATGGCCTTGTTTGCTCTGAGTCTGGGCATGGGCATTCCATTGTTAGTGGTCGGTACATTGGCGGGCAATATGTTGCCGCGTGCAGGCATGTGGATGGAGGCTGTTAAAGCTGTCTTTGGCGTATTGCTACTGGGCGTGGCGATCTGGATGCTAGAACGTGTTTTGCCAATGCAGATCATTATGTTGTTATGGGCCTTACTGATTATCTGTTCTGCGGTGTATATGGGTGCAACCACAGCAGTCACCCAAGCGTCGAGTGGCTGGAGTAAGTTATGGAAAGGCGTCGGTATCGTGATGTTGTTGCACGGTGGTGCCTTAATGATTGGCGCTGCGGCGGGTGGTAATGATGTGTTACAACCACTGAAAGGCGTGTTTGGTGGCGGCTCGTCCGTATCACAGCAGAAACTGGCATTCCGTTATGTAGATAATCTTGATGAGCTGAAGCAAGCGCTGGCTGAATCAAAAGGCCG
>CALHAO010000341.1 GCA_937931765.1 uncultured Thiotrichaceae bacterium | reverse complement strand
CTCTCCTATCGGAAGAGACATTATGACTGAATTTGAAGGTGTAAACCTGGCGTTAAATAACGCATTGAATAAACGTGAATATACAGAGTTAACTCCCGTACAAAAATCGATGCTTGATCCAGAAATTGCAAATGCAGATTTACTGGTTTCTGCTCAAACCGGTTCTGGTAAAACGGTTGCTTTTGGTATTGCAATCGCGCCCACCCTGCTTGGAGAAGCAGACCGCTTCAAGAGAGCAGATGCACCACTTGCTCTGGTTGTAGCACCAACACGCGAACTGGCTCTTCAGGTAAAACGCGAACTTGATTGGCTTTATGCTGAAACAGGTTCTGTTATTGTTTCATGTGTGGGCGGTATGGGTGCTGGAACAGGCGGTGCCGGTTTATGAGTTACCGGGGTTTGCAGTCGGTGCGGTTTCTGTACAAGATAGTGCCGCGCAACTGGCAGCGGAGTTATTGCCTTGTGAGCCAGGGCAACGAGTATTGGATGCTTGTGCAGCACCGGGTGGTAAAACCTGCCACTTATTAGAAAGGTATGATGGGCTGGACTTGGTGGCACTGGATAGTAGCGAACGACGCTTGGAACAGGTAACAGAAAACCTGGAGCGGTTGAAGTTGTCTGCTTCTATCGTGACAGGGGATGCTGCACAGCCAGATGGGTGGTGGGATGCTCAGTTGTTTGACCGAATTCTGCTGGATGCGCCTTGTTCTGCCACTGGTGTTATCCGCCGCCATCCTGATATTAAGTTGTTACGCAAAGATCGTGATATTGCTAATTTACAGCAGGAACAGTCGGCCATTCTGAAGACTGCCTGGGCAATGCTGAAACCGGGCGGCCTTTTGTTATATGCAACTTGCTCAATACTTCCGGAAGAAAATGAACTACAAATTAAAGCATTTTTGCAGGATACTGAATCGGCTGAGCTGGAAACACTCAGTCAGAAGGGCAGTCAGCGTTTGTCTGTTGTTGGACAGCAAATCCTGCCTGGCGATGCGGGGATGGATGGTTTTTACTATGCGTTGTTGAGAAAAACAACGCAGGATTAAGATGACAATGATAATAAAAAATTTTTTCAAAAGCAGATCTGAATGGCTGCTTCTTTGCCTAATATGGTCTGCTTTGATATTTCCTGTGACTGTTGTTGCAGAAGAACGGATTACTGTTCATGACTTCGTGCTTTATGAGGGGGATGACAGGGAGCAATTGGTGGCCAGCGTCCGTTTTGATTATCGTCTGACGGAATATCTGCGTGAGAGCTTGCTGAACGGTATTACTTTACGCAGTGAAACCCGCTTTGATCTGATGTGGCACAGTGACTGGTGGTGGAATAAAACACAGACACTGGATCGTGTGGTCAGTGAGCTGAAATACCATGCACTGACCGGACAATATCAATTGGTTAATAAAACCACGAATGCAAACTGGAATTTTTCAAATCTGGCGACAGCATTGCAGCAATTGGGCAGGCTGGATAAGTATAAGTTGCCAGTATTACCAGAGTCGGCTTTTACCGGGGATGCCGCTATTTATGTTGAGGCAAAGCTGGAGCCTCGCACCTCTGAGTCACTGGGCGTGCCAGCCAAACTGGCGGCTTTATTTTCCAATGAACAACATGAATTAATTAGTCAGGGAGTAATGTGGCCGCTGACACCCTGAAAAGAGTCCTGTTCAGATGGCTCCCTATTGCCTTCATTGGCGTTTTGCTGGTCGTTTCACTCAGCTTCCTGCATGTGGCGATGAATAATCCGGAGTATTCCGATCGTTATACGCACGCGCTGATTTATCTGAATGGCTTTATCTTGTTGCTGCTTAGTGTTGCCATCCTGGTCAACCTAGTCAGAGTCATCTATCAGTGGCATATGCGCCAAGCCGGGTCGCGTTTTACCTTACGCCTGATGGCGGGGTTTTTGGTGTTGACCTTGTTGCCGGTTGTTGTCGTTTCTATCTTTTCGATGAACTTTATTGGTAAAAATATTAGCCGGCAATTGGATGGTCAGGTTGAAAGTGCTTTAGATGATGCGGTGGAATTATCGCGAATTTCATTATCTGCCCGTAGTCGCGGCCATTTGCAGCAGCTCTTTTTATTGGGTGATCGTTTAGCGGGAAAGCGCAGGCTCGAAATTTCATCGCTAATGGATAGTTGGCGTGTCCGTAGCGGTGCTTATGAGGCGATCTTGCTGAGTAATGACCTTAGCTATGTGGTTAATAGTAATGATAATTTAGGTGGTCTGGTTTCGTTGTTTGCTGGTGAGGAATTGTTTAAAGAGCTTTCCAGTAACCGTACACTATCAAAGATTGAAACTTCCGCAGAGGAAGGTATCTTTTCCCGTGTTGCCATTCGTGTAGTTTATGGCATCAATAATCAGCAAGGTGTGCTCACGGCGCTATTCCCGTTTTCTAAACGTGAAAGGGTGCTTTCTCAGAGTGTTGCTACCGTACGTGATGACTATAAAGAAATCAGCTTTGGCCGTGGCATACTACGCAAGGCATTCCGTGTTGCGCTGGCCGTCATCGTTGTGCTGAGTGTTTTGTTTGCCTTGTGGGCAGCATTTATATTCTCCCGCCGCCTTACGCAGCCGGTCAGGGATTTGGTAGAAGGTACGCTAGCTGTAGCATCAGGTGACCTGGAAAAAAAATTACCGGTGTCTGACCGGGATGATTTTAGCCTTCTGGCCCGGTCTTTTAATACCATGACCAAACGTTTATCGAATGTACAGGATGAAAGAGAACAGGCGCGTACCCAGCTTCAGCAGGAGCATGATTACCTGGATGTGGTTTTAGGTCATCTGTCCTCTGGTGTGGTGACACTGGATGAAAATATGATTATCCGCCGGGTGAATGCTTCAGCAGACCGTATTTTGAGTGGGCCGATGCAGGAACAGGTCGGAAAAAGTTTTGCTGATGTGTGTGATCACTTGCCAACTTTGCAACCTTTCCTTCTGGCATTGCAGCCTTGGTTGCAAAGTCTGGATCAGGATTGGCAGGATGAAGTGGATTTAAGTGCTGATGGTCACCGCAAGATACTGATGTGCCGGGGAGCCAGTTTGCCTGAGAATGATATGCAGCAGCAAGGCTATGTGCTGGTGTTTGAGGATGTCAGTGATGTGCTACAAGCTGAGCATGATGCGGCTTGGGGTGAAGTGGCACGCCGTTTGGCACATGAAATTAAGAATCCTCTGACCCCTATCCAGCTGTCTGCAGAGCGTTTATCACGTAAGCTTGGAAAAGTGGTTGATGATGAGTCTGCTACATTCCTGCATCGGATGACAGGCACTATTATTAACCAGGTTGATGCATTGAAGGAGATGGTGAATGCCTTTAGTGACTATGCCAAAGCACCCGCACTAAACGTTCGTCCTGTTAATCTGAATCAGATTATTACCGAGGTGGCTGCGCTGTATCAGGAGAATGAACAGCATGTTGAGTTGAGGCTGACGTTGGATGAAACTGTGCCGTTGTTACAACTTGATTCACACAGGATGCGTCAGCTATTGGTTAACCTGATTAAAAATTCACTGGAAGCTATTGGTGCAGATAGTACCGGTATGCGACATGCGTCGGGACAGCTGACTATCAGCACACGAGAGGATCAAGCTGCTGGTTCGGGGGTGCAAAGTGTCTTTTTGTTATTGCAGGACAATGGCCCGGGCATTCCGGAAGATATGCTGCCCCGGTTATTTGAGCCATACGTTACCAATAAGCATAAAGGCACAGGTTTGGGGCTGGCCATTGTGAAAAAAATTGTAGAAGAACACGGTGGCACATTGAGTGCAGGGAATCTGGAGCCAAAAGGCACTATGATAACTATTAGGTTGCCGGTGGTAACTCAGATGGCAGGGACGGGAAGTCGCTCATCTAAATATTCAAAGGAGAGGTAATAATGACAGCACAATTTATCATGGTAGTAGACGATGAGCCGGATATTCGTCAGTTGGTCAGTGAGATTCTGGAAGATGAAGGTTATCGGGTTGTTGTGGCTGAAGATGCCACTCAGGCACGTGAATTATTCCATCAACGCAAGCCGGATCTGGTGTTACTGGATATCTGGATGCCGGGTCAGGACGGCATTTCTTTATTAAAAGAATGGCGTGATGATGAAGTGTTGAATTGCCCGGTAATTATGATGTCCGGACATGGCACCATAGAAACGGCCGTTGAGGCGACCAAATTAGGCGCTTATGACTTCATCGAAAAGCCTTTGTCGATGGCCAAAATGCTGCTGACCATCGAAAATGGCCTGCGTACACAGCAGCTTGAGCAAGAAAATCAAGGGCTTCGTAAGCAAATTTTCAGTGATCAGGAATTAGTTGGAAATAGTAGAATAATCCAACAATTACGTGATCAGGCTAAACGGGTGGCACAACATGAATCTTGTGTGCTGCTTTATGGCGAGCCGGGTGTAGGCAAAGAAGCTATGGCTCGTTATATCCATGCCCATAGCGCCCGCAAGGATCGCCCTTTCAATAAAATAGTGCTTTCCCGCTCCAATATGCCGGATATGGGCCAACAACTGTTTGGCTCAGTGGATAAAGGCAAGGTCAGCCACGGGCTGCTGGATGAATGTAATGCTGGTTTTCTGTACTTGGCAGAAGTATTTGAGTTGGATGATGATAGTCAGGCGCGTTTGTTAGGTGCCTTAAAGGATGGTTATTTCTTCCGTATTAATGGCCAGGAGCGGGTTGATTTTGATTTACAGGTGGTGGTTTCTGCTACGCATGACTTACAGGATGATGTGCTTGAAGAGCGCTTCAGTGAGGAATTGTATTATTTGCTAAACGTGGTGCCTATACAAATGCCGCCACTGCGTGAACATCCGGAAGATGTGCCTGAGCTGCTTAATTATTATGTGAGTAAGCTGACGGCTTTAGATGGCTTGCCTTATCGCCATTTTTCTCTGGCCGCTCAGAATTTTCTACGCAATCATCGCTGGCCGGGTAATATTTTAGAGTTACGGAATTTAGTACAGCGCTTACTGATTCTCGGAACCGATGTTGAAATTGATCTGGATGAGGCGGAAGAAGCGGCGGGGGCAATTATTCCGGTGTTTGCCAATGAGGTTGGATACACACCTGATAGCCTGTACGATTTACCGTTGCGCCAAGCGCGCGAACAGTTCGAGCATGATTATCTGGTCTATCAATTGAAGCAGGTTGAGGGAAATGTAAGTAAGCTGGCAGAGAAGGTGAAGATGGAAAGAACCCACTTATACCGTAAAATGCGCTCTTTAAAAGTTGATCCCAAAAAATATGGTCGCTGAAAGCGATTTAAGCACTATAATCTGCGGTTATGAAAGTATTGATTTTAGGCGCAGGGCAAGTGGGTCGTTCAGTCGCCGAAGTATTGGCGCGCGAAGACAATGATGTAACTATTGTTGATACGGATGTTGCTGTCTTACGGGAACTGCGTGAGAAGCTTGATGTGCGCACTGAAGTCGGACAAGCATCCTATCCCAGAGTGCTTGAGCGAGCGGGCATTGAAGATGTCGACATGTTGATTGCGGTCACTAATAGTGATGAGGTCAATATGGTGGCTTGTCAGGTTGCCTTCACTCTGTACCGGACGCCCACTAAAATTGCCCGTATCCGTTCCTCGCATTATCTTCAGCATCCACGTTTATTTTTACAGGAAGCCCTGCCAATTGATGTATTGATCAGTCCCGAACAGTTGGTGACTGATCATGTGTTCCGGCTTATTTCTCATCCGGGTGCCTTACAGGTGCTGAATTTTGCGGACGGTAAAGTGCAGTTAGTGGGTGTGAAGGCGCTGGCGGGTGGCGCGTTGATTGGCAACAAGCTGCTGGATATGTATGAACATATGCCTGGTATTAGGGCCAGCATTGCAGCAATATTCCGTAAAGGCAAAGCATTAAAAATAAAAGAAGACACTGTAGTTGAGGTGAGTGACGAGGTTTTTTTCGTTGCCAGTCCCAAACATATCCGCGCTATTATTAGTGAGATGCGCCGACTTGATAAGCCTTACAAACGGATCATTATCGCGGGTGGTGGGAATATTGGTAATCGGTTGGCCCGCTTGTTGGAGGAAGCAAAGTACCAGGTCAAAATTATTGAAAACAATACTGAGCGTGCATCGAAACTGGCTGAGCGCTTGGACAAAACGATAGTGCTTGAAGGTGATGCTTCTGATGAGGACTTGCTGATTGAAGAGAACATCGAAAACACTGATGTTTATATTGCAGTCACTAATGATGATGAAGCTAATATTTTGTCGTCGATGCTAGCCAAGCGATTAGGCGCACGCCGGGTCATGAGTCTGATCAATAGAATGAGCTATGCTGAGCTAGTCGAGCGTAATATTGATCTGGCTATATCCCCTCAGCAAATCACTATTGGTGCATTGCTCACGCATATCCGGCGGGGGGACATTGTTGCGGTTCATTCGTTGCGTCGGGGGGCAGCTGAAGCAATAGAAGTGGTGGCGCATGGTGATAAAAAAACATCCCGTGTGGTAGGTCGCCGCATCAGTGAAGTGAAACTACCACCTTCAACCATTATCGGTGCTTTGGTACGTGGTGACCTGGTACTGATGCTTGATGATAACCCTGTGATTGAGGCGGGTGACCATATCATTATGTTCCTAACCGATAAGCGTTACATTCCTGCCGTGGAAAAATTATTCCAGGTCGGCGTTCACTTCTTCTAAGTATGAAATTTACAGTTATCCAGCGCATTCTTGGCTTACTGATGATGGTTTTCAGTTTGACCATGTTGCCACCAATTTTGATTGGTTGGTTAATGGGTGATCCTGATCTGATGCCTTTTTGGGAAGGCTTTGCACTAATTTTTATCAGTGGTTTTGTCTTATGGTTTCCTGTGCATCGTGTGCGGGGTGATCTGCGCTTACGTGAAGGTTTTTTGATTGTTGTCTTGTTCTGGGTCGTGCTGGGAATATCCGGTGCTGTGCCCTTTATGCTGATTGAAAATTTTGATATATCTTTTTCTGACGCTGTTTTTGAGTCTGTTTCAGGTCTTACCACAACAGGTGCTACTGTTATTGACTCTCTCGATTCGCTGCCACGTTCTCTGGCTTTTTACCGGCAGGAGTTGCAATGGTTAGGTGGCATGGGAATCATCGTATTGGCAGTCGCTATCCTGCCTATTTTGGGTGTTGGTGGTATGCAGCTTTACCGTGCAGAAACTCCCGGCCCTATGAAAGACTCGAAACTCACCCCCCGGATCACTGAAACGGCTAAGTTGCTGTGGTATATCTATCTGGCGTTGACTGTGTTGTGTGCTGTGGCTTACTGGTTGGCGGGTATGGACTGGTTTGATGCGGTGAGCCATAGTTTTTCTACCGTGGCGATTGGCGGGTTTTCTCCGCATGATTCCAGCATGGCATTTTTCAATAATCCAATGGTCGAAGCGGTTGCTATTGTCTTTATGTTATTAGCCGGAGTGAATTTCAGCCTGCATTTCATTGCATGGCGAAACCTGAGTCTGCAGGGCTATTTTCGGGATTCTGAATTCCGGATGTATATGCTCATCATGTTTTTGTTGTCTGTTGTCACTATTAGCTACCTCGGTGGGCAGCGTACTTCTGAAATGACCTGGGTTGAAACGGTTCGTCACGGGTTATTTCAGGTTGTCTCAATTGCGACAACAACAGGTTTTACCACAACGAATTATAGTAATTGGCCAGGCTTTTTGCCGGTGTTGCTGCTGTTTGCCAGCTTTGTCGGCGGTTGTGCTGGTTCGACAGCAGGTGGAATGAAGGTGATTCGGTTTTTGTTGTTAGTAAAACAAGGTGGGCGTGAGGTAACGCGGCTAATGCATCCGAGTGCAAGAATTACCGTCAAGATTAATCGACAGCCTTTACCCGAGAATGTGGTAGAGGCGGTATGGGGGTTCTTTGCGGTTTATATTGCGGTATTTGTGGTTTTTATGTTGGGATTGCTGGCTGTTGGACACGACCAGGTGACAGCCTTTTCTGCGGTCGCAGCGACATTAAATAATCTTGGCCCAGGCTTGGGGGATGTGGCAAAAAATTACAAAAGTATGGATGATTTTTCTAAATTGTGGCTGTGTCTAGCGATGCTGATGGGACGTCTGGAGTTATTTACGATGCTGGTGATATTAACGCCAGCGTTTTGGCGGCGTTGATATGGACTGCCGTATTGGCAATCCATATTGATTTATTGATGTAAAGAATCAACGACTAACTGGCTTGTCATCGTCATCATCATCCAATATTTCAGAGAGCAGATAGATTCCTGCTGCTCCACCAATGATTAGGGGTAGAGGGTTTTTAGTGTTTAAAAAAGAGTTTGCAGCAATATTGGTTGCGGCAGAGGGTGTTGGTATTATCGGCCTTACTGCAGGCGTGGTAATGGTGCGTACAACACAGCAGCCATCATTAGCGGCTGTGCCAAACTTAGCATATTGATTAGCATTAATCACCGGTGTGCCTGCTAAGCATTGTGCATCTTCACGAACGTTAACCACTGTATTTTGACGATACTTTATCTCACATTTACTCTTTATATAGCGTCCTGTTGCTGAGCCTTTCTCAAGTACTAATAGTTTTGCTCCATTTGGTAAGTAACTACCTGTTTTTGCGATAGTCTGCCTTCCATTGGGCATTTCTATCAGTGCTCTACCGTTGAGTTCGATGATCTCAAGTACTGAGGGTGTCGTCTGTGCAGCTTGTGCCAGGACTGAGGTGGAAAAAAGACTTAGTGCTAAAGGTGCAATAAGCTTTGTGTATTTATTTGGCATATTTATTTCCTAATGTTTCCTACAAAAATCCCAATCGCAAAATAAAATTTTTATTTATGAGTTGCAGTTTAGTCTTCAGAATTCAACTGGCCTAAACTAGATTTCATAGAGAAAGCCTATGCAAAATTACATAGTTATTCTTAACGTTTCAGATGATTAGTCGCTTTTTATTGCCAAATGGTTCTATCATTTTTAGTGGTATTTTTGACCTAAAATTTAAAGATTTTTAGGTTTATTGAATTTCAATCACTAAATTTTTGCACTAAAAACTCTAATAATTATCGGTTTATTTTATTAAATATTTGATTATATTAAATTTTTTTTTTAGCTCCACATCGAGCGTATAGGTGGAGCCAAAGATTTTCAGGAGTAATTATATTTTTAGTATTTTGCTTTTGTTAATCTATTTTGTGTTTATTTTTCGGGCGACTTGACATGATTTGCCTGTATTTTAACCCAGAAATTGCAGATAAGCAGGGTTGTTGGTTTCATCCCAGTACGTATAGCCCAGGTTGTCTAAAAACTCACTGAACTGTTCCCGTTCATCAGGGGGCACCTGCATGCCAACCAGTACCCGCCCAAAATCGGAGCCATGATTCCGGTAGTGGAATAAGCTAATATCCCAGCCTTCACCCATGCTGGTCAGGAAATGCAGTAGTGCGCCAGGGCGCTCCGGAAACATAAATCGATACAGCAATTCATTCTCTACACCTTGTCCATGACCACCTACCATGTAGCGCAGGTGGATTTTTGCGACTTCATTATTGCTCATATCGATAAACGAATAGTTTTGTGCTTGCAGATCGTTCAGCAAGTTTTCTCTTTCCGTTTGGCCGCCGGATATTTTGACACCGGCAAAAACCTGGGCTTGGTGTGAGTCAGAGTGTCGGTAGTTGAATTCGGAAATAGAGCGGCTACCGATAGATCGGCAAAATTGACGGAAACTACCGGGGTGTTCGGGAATGGTCACAGCGAGCAAAACTTCACGGCCTTCGCCTAACTCCGCTCGTTCAGCAACATGACGCATCCGGTCAAAGTTGATATTGGCACCGCAGGTAATGGTGACAACGTCTTTATTCTGCCAGTTGTGCTCGGTAATATATTTTTTCAGACCTGCAACACCCAATGCACCCGCAGGCTCAAGCAGGGTGCGGGTATCTTCAAATACATCTTTGATAGCGGCACAGGTTTCGTCTGTACTAACCAGGATTACCTCATCAACAATGTGGCGGGCAATTTCGAAGGTCTTTTCTCCCACTTGTTTGACAGCAGTGCCATCAGCAAAAGTGCCAACCTTGGGTAAAATGACTCGCTTACCTTCTTTTAGCGCCATGTACATAGTAGGTGCTTCTTCATGCTCCACGCCGATGATTTTGGTGTTGGGATACAGGTATTTTATGTAGCTGCCAACGCCGGAGATGAGTCCGCCACCGCCAATAGCGATAAAAATGGCATCCGGAGGCGTGGGATGCTGGCGGAGAATCTCCATGCCAATCGTACCCTGACCCGCGATAACATCGAAATCATCAAAAGGATGAGCAAAGACCATGCCTTGTTTTTCTTCTAATTCACGTGCATACGCGTAGGCTTCATCGAATGAATCACCCTGAATAATCGCCTTGCCACCAAAGGCCTGCACGGCTTTAATTTTAATGTCAGGCGTAACAGTTGGCATAACAATGGTGGTTTCAATACCTAATGTGCTACCCGCCAGCGCGATGCCCTGAGCATGGTTGCCTGCTGAGGCAGCGACCACACCTTTACTGCGTTCTGCTTCACTTAAGTGGAATAATTTGTTAAATGCTCCCCGGATTTTGAAAGAGAAAACCGGCTGTAAATCTTCACGTTTCAGGTGGACGTGGTTGTTGAGGCGTTCACTTAAATTTCTGGCTTTGTCCAGTGGGGTCTCAATCGCTACATCATATACTCTGGCGGTTAAGATACGTTCAATCAGTGATTTTTCTATTGTGTGCATTAGCTAGTCTTATTTCGTTAGGTTGGGAAGCATGTACTACGTTACCAAAAACTCCGGAATTTTATATAACTCTCCTTGTGGATTGAAAACCCCGGCTATGCTGCATAGTATAAGGCAAATTTTTTAACGACATCACGGTGCCAGGTATGAATCAGGATCAAATGAAGAAAGCGGCGGCAGAAGCAGCGCTCGATTATGTGGAGAAGGGTGGAGTCATTGGTATAGGTACCGGCTCAACAGCGAATCATTTTATTGATTTACTGGCGGGTATAAAAGGTCAGATTGATGGCACGGTAGCCAGTTCAATCGCCAGCGCAGAGCGTTTGCAAAGTCATGGCATCCGGGTGATGGATCTCAATGAGGCTGGACAACTGGCGCTGTATGTTGATGGTGCTGATGAATCCAATCATTCGTTACACCTGATTAAAGGTGGCGGCGGTGCACTCACGCGGGAGAAAATTGTGGCAGGTGCCAGTGAGAAATTCATCTGCATTGCGGACGAAAGCAAGCTGGTTGATGTGATGGGGAAATTTCCGTTGCCTGTTGAAGTGATTCCTATGGCGCGCGAATTAGTGGCACGGGAATTAACCAGGCTGGGTGGGAAATCTGTATTACGTGAAGGGTATGTCACCGATAATGGTAATATTATTCTGGATGTTCATGGGCTGGAAATCACCGATGCTATTGCGCTGGAAAGTCGCCTGAACCATATTCCTGGTGTTGTAACGAATGGCTTGTTTGCAATCCGTCCGGCAGATGTACTGATTTTGGGTACACCTACCGGCGCAAAGACGGTTACTGCCTGATAATAATCAGCGGCTATCGGCAAACGTTAATCATGACCTTATTCCAGCTAGCAGAATAGGCTGTTGCAGCTTGCAGGTAGCGTAAGTGGTTGTCACCGATAACAGCATCGGTGACACCATCAAGGCATTGAGTGGTGCAATTTTCGCGGGCGCTGGCATATTCTTCTGTTTCAAGGCCGGGTACTGTTCGGCTGCGGCCAATATTGCACAGAAAATATTTCTTTCCAGCGGCAATAGAGCTTTGTGCATCCATCACCGGGTTTTTACTATTGAGCTGCTCTAACTTTTGAATGAATTGAGCATCAGAGGTTTCATTGCCTCCTGTCGGTGTGGGTGGGTTAGCTGAATGAGCTGTTTCTTTTGCTGCACAACCTGTCAGTGTTAATAATATGCATAGGCTGCCAAGTACGTATGCAAAAGATGGGGTGTGCGGCTGAGTGATTACTGTTGAAATACTCATGAATGTTCCCTTTTTTGGATGGCAGAATAGCGCCTGATCAAAGCGATAAGGCTGGTAATAAATAGCAGTTCTGTGGGGAGTGACCCGCCGCCGCCATCATCATTGTTTGAATCGCCCCCATTATCAACATTGCCATTATCACCACTATCGGCGGCATCACTGTTCTGGCTTGAATCACCCAAATAGCTCGCGATATGGGGTTTGGTGCCGGATAGGGCGAAGAAAATATTGCCATTACATTTTACCCGGATGCGTTGGGCTGTTTTGCTGAGCTGGATGCTTGCTGAGCCGTCGTTAGGGGTCTTTAATAATACGTTTGTGAATGTTTTACCCTGATCATTGGTGTAGGCGATATCCACATGAGAACAGTTAATCGGTGATTGATCTGTGGCTGCAACATTCCAGCGGATTGTTTGTGTGCCTGCTGACACATTACTACCAGGTGAGAGGATTTCAAAACGTTGCCCGGTGTCTGTAACTTTCAGGCTGGTGTCATCATAACCCACGCCGCCACCAATACCTTTTTCCCCATCGCGCACGGCTAAACGGAAGTTGAGTGTTCGGTTCGAGCGTGGCAGGCTTTCACCCCGACTGGTGGTTTGGCTCTGGCTGAGTAGCGCTGTTATATCCGGGATATTGCGAATCCCGCTGGCGGATAATGGGCTACTTTTAATCAAAGCATTGTTGACTGTGTCCACTCCCAATGACGATGCGCTGCCCGTATCAATCTGATCCCAGCTGTACAGCAATGAATTACCATCACTATCAGAGGCTGACCCCTGAAGTATAAAAGGTGTTCTGGCAGGGATAGTGTAGTTTGCTCCGGCATTAACAGTGGGCAGTTTGTTATTTATGCTGGTTGTTGTTGCACAGCTTGCGGCACTACCATTGTGGGTGAAGTTTAGTATTTGTTCAATGGATTTGGAGTGCATGTGTGGTGCCACATTGTCTTGGAAGTCATTATTCCCACAAATACCTGCGTAACTCATAATGGTGCTGCCACTGCCAGGTTCGTAGGCTGTGCTTGCAGTACGATTGCTGCTTGAGCAGCTGCCGCTATTGTTGGCATTAAAGGTATGGGTGGCACCTAACTGGTGTCCCAGCTCGTGGGCAACAAAATCGATAGCGAATGCATCGCTTAACAGGTCAAATGATGAGCTGGTTGTGCCTTGCGCTCTACGGTCGCCACAAACGCTTCGGAGGGAAGCGAGACCATCGCCGCCGGAAGCTATGCCTAGTACATGGCCTATATCATAGTTTTCTGTCTTAATGATTTTATCGAGCTGTGCCTGATTTTCAAGGAGCAGCAAAGATGCACTGCCATTTGTATAAGGGTCAGTTGCCGGGTCGGTGAATATTATTCGTGAAACAACTGTATCACGCTCTGTAGTATCTTTGTCTGTACCGGTCACCAACCTTAAACTGATCGATAATTCCCGTTCAAAAATCTCATTTACTCTATTTACAGTAATCGTCATAGCACTTAACGCTGCTTTTTTTGTACCGCCTGCTTTTTGGGTGTACTCACCGGTAGCGGCCATTGCCAGATCATAGGTCAGCAGTTTTTCGCCAGCACGTTGGGCGACTTGTTTAGCATAGATGTCAGGGGTATCGTTCAGAATACTTTGTTGCCATTCCATTTCTGGCGTATTCAGTACGCCGCAGCTAAAGCGCCGTCCGGTATTGCTAAACGTTGCGTTTTTCTGCCTGCTATGACTGTGATAGCTCCGCGCAGCAGGTGAGGTTTCCCGTTGTTTCGGCTCAATAAATATTTGGTCACCGTCACGGGTGCGAAGCATGGCATGAAACCCCAGTTCAGTGAGTTCTGCCCGGCCTGAAGTAATGGTTTTGTCGTTGCTTTCAATGCGCCATGTCAGAAAGTCCGGATGTGTTCCCTGTGCTGAATCGGCGAATAAGGGTACGGGTACTAATGTGGCCTGAACAAAGCCACCATCAGGTAGTGGCAGTGATAATGAAATTTCAGCAGATGATGTTTGATACTGAGTCTGGCTAATCAGAGCTTTCAGTTGTGATTCCTGCAGCTGCAAGCGTCGGTGTTGGAAGGTATTACTGTCTTCCGTGGCTGTCAATTTAAGTGCGACAGGCATGTCCTGCCAGAAACTTTGATCCGCGTAAGCAGATGCTGTGCTCAGCACAAGTACCGGAAACAGAAACCAGCCCATATAATTGTTTTTTTTCATAGGTGTCAGTATCGTTGAATGGTGAGTTTGAGTTATAAAATTTTAATTGAGTTCATTGGCCTTGTTTATGTATTTCGCCCCAAAAAAGCCGCCGGTGTACAGCAGAACACTAAATAGGAGCATAAGATAGCCATAAGGTTCCTCCTGTGGGGTAAGGATAAACCAAATGCTGATGATGGTATAAGCTAAAGAGACCAGCGTCGCATGTACGTGGGTAAGGGCTTTTCCATACAGAATGCCGCGTGCTAGTAATATCAGCGGCAGACCGAACAGGATTAGTTCCAGCCAGAGTGGAACCTGCTGAATGGGTGCCAGCCAGCCATTCCATACAATAATAAGGCCAATCAGTCCAAATAGGCCAATGATCGCCACGCCACGCCAAAATAATAATACTGTATTCATGTGGATAGTTTTACTGCCAGTCCGGCTAGTCGTTTGCCCATGGCAAAACATAAGCGTTGTTCTTCGGCAGTGAGTGGTTTTTTACTGTCACTGCCCGATACGTGGCTGGGGCCATAAGGCGTTCCGCCACTTTGTGTGCTGATCAGATCGGCTTCGGAATAGGGCAAGCCACTGATTAACATGCCATGATGAAAGAGGGGTGTCATCATGGAAATAAGTGTCGTTTCCTGCCCGCCATGCAGACTGGAGGTGGAGGTGAAGACACCAGCAGGTTTACCGCTCATGCTGCCTGATAGCCATAAGTTGCTGGTTTTTTCCAGAAAGTATTTCAAGGGCGCGGCCATGTTTCCGAAACGTCCTGGGCTACCCAACGCTAAAGCCGAACACTGTTTCAGATCATCCAGTGTGGCATAAGGTGCGCCGCTGTCGGGGATGCTATCAGCGATTGCCTCACATACTTCGGAGACGGGCGGGACAGTACGTAATAGTGCTTCTACGCCTGTTTCACTTTCCACGCCTCTGGCAATATATTGTGCCATCGTGGCGGTGGAACCGTGCCGACTGTAATACAGGATAAGTACCTGTTTCATGGGTGTTTGTTTCATAAAATAGCTAATACCTGTTCTGGAGGCCTGCCCAGCGCGGCTTTATCGCCACTGACCACAATGGGGCGCTCAATTAAGCGCGGGCTTTCTACCATGGCCTGAATCAATTGCTCACGGCTTAATTCAGTGTTATCCAACTTTAATTCAGTATATTCGGTTTCACCTTTGCGCATCAGTTCACGCGGTTCCAGCCCGAGCATGTCGAGAATGGTGCTTAAGGTTGCAGCATCTGGCGGCGTGTTGAGATAGTTTACCACGGTTGGCGTAATGGCTTGTTGTTCCAGTAAGCTCATGGTTTGTCTCGATTTCGAGCATCTCGGGTTATGGTAAATGGTGACTGTGTTTGCCATATTGAAACTCCTGTTACTGTGAAAGTCGCAGACTTTCATGCTTGGGGGTGAAATCTTTTCATGTGCGTTACTGCGCAATCTAACGGGATGGAGGAGGGGGTGCAAGTGCTGATTTTGTTGTGAATTGCATGAGCGGTCATTGGCGCAGGATAGAATTATGATAAAATAAATTATGCTTCTTATTAATTATTACAATAATAAAATTTTCAGCGTCTTCAGTAACTCCGTCTGTTCGGAGCATCCTCGGGTGGTTGGGAAGCTGCTGTGGTTCACCTTAGTGATGACCATGTTTCTAAGCTGTATCCGTGTTGTGCATGGTGAGGGTTCCGTCACTAAAAACCTGTCTTTAACCGGTGTTAATCTTAGTGTCAGGGTGCTGCTGCAAGGGCCTTATGATACGGATTCAGGCTTAATGTCTAGCCAGTTACAGGGGAAATCATTGTTACCTACGGTGCAGCCTTATTCTGTTGAACCATTCAGTTATGCTGGGAATGAACGGTTATCTGCTGATGTGCTGGCGGCTTCAGGTCAGGATGCGGTGGTGGACTGGATGTTGCTTGAGTTACGTAACACCCGCACTCAAGGGGCTTTAGTCGCTCAGAAGGCAGTGGCATTGCAGAGCGATGGTGATTTAGTCGACGCAACAACCGGTGAAACAGCACTCAATTTTGCAACGGTTTCAGCAGGAAATTATCGGGTCAGTATAAAGCATCGCAATCATCAGGGTGTAGTCACTATGAGTCCATCCTATCTGAGTGTTGTGGTGACCTTGGTAGATTTTTCATCTCCCGCTACACAGGTACAAGGCGAATATACCCGTATGACGGTAGATAATTTTGCTTTGTTGCGTGGGGGTGATGCTAATCAGGATGGTCGTTTGGTCGCTGTTGGTGTGGGCAATGATAGCAATCCATTGCTGAGTGGTGTTCTCCTGGCGGATGGCAATGCTGGTTTTAATGCAAGTTTTCAGCAACAGGGATACCTGGTAACAGATTTTAATTTAGATGGACGAGCGGTTTACTCCGGCCCGTCGAATGATAATAATCTTTTATTAACCAATGTGCTAAGCCACCCTGATAACGTTAGTTTCGCAGCTAATTTCATCGTTGGCGGCGGTGTTGGTCTCTGATGATTGGGCGTAATATCTTGATAGAGTGAATTTATCCAAGTAAGATTAAACTAATATAAAAAATTACAGTGTCACAACCAGCACTTCAGTATTTGCTGATAAATAAAAATAAATCAGAGTAAAGCCACAGTCATGAATAAAAATAATGTCCCAAAAATGTTTCCTTCATTGGTCTCGTCGTTAAGGCACACTGCCTCTGTTGTGGTCGCTTTTCTTGTGATAAGTGCGCCCTTAGTGGCACTTGCAGACTCACGGAGCTTTCAAGAAAGGCAGACTGTAGAGTTCAAAGGTAACTTTGAGTATGTAGGTAATACACTACTACAGTGTGTATCAGGCTGTGTACCTGATAATCATAATCAATCACCCATGACTTATGTAGATATTGATAGTGATGGATCTACATTCAATTCAAGTAGTGCTTCAGTCAGTTTACCTGCTGGTGCGGAAGTGACGTGGGCAGGGTTGTATTGGGGTGGTGTTGCTGATGTTGATACATCTGCTTGGCCGGGGTTAAGTAATACTGCGGATGCTGCACAGAAAAATTCGTTACGTTTAAAAGCACCAGGGGGTAACTACCAAACGGTCGTTGCGGATGTCATTGATACGATCAGTGATGATCCCATGGTCGGGTGGAGTGCTTACCAGGCGTTTGCGAATGTCACGGACATTGTGCAATCAAGTGGTGCCGGTGATTATATCGCAGCCAATGTTCAGCTAGATTATGGTGGCGGTAATATTGATTCATTCACCGGGGCGAGTGGTGGTTGGAGCTTGGTGGTGTTCTACCGGGCAGATTCAGAAAAATACCGTCGTATCACTCTTTGGGATGGTTATGATTTTGTGTATTTCTCTGGCATTAATCATTCTTTCGTAATCGATAGTATTTTGACACCTTCGGTTTCTGGCTTTGAAACAGAGGTGGCATTCACTTGTTATGATGGTGAAGCAACTGATGATGGTAGTGGTGATGGTGATTTTGTTGCCTTAAGCAATGAAGCTAATAAGCTGTCTAATGCAACAAATCCGTCAACCAATGTATGTAATGGCACTATTACAAAAAATGGGAGCAATGTTACAAGCAGAAACCCTGCACCTGTTCAGAATTGGGGGTTTGATATTGATCGTTTTTCAAGTAATTCTTTGCCAGCTAATGCTGATTCCATAACAGCCATTTTTGGGAGTAGTAATGAAGGTATTTGGTTTGGCAACCTCATTTTATCCTCTGAGGTATTTGCACCGCCATTGGCAAATAAGTCATTCGCAAACAATGTTGCAACGGCGAATGCTACACAGGAAATGACGATCAGTCTGCACAATACAAATACAACAGGTAGTCTTGATAATATTTCATTCTCTGATGTTTATCCGACAGGTCTGTCTAATGCTGGCAGCAATGTGATGAAAGAAAATACTTGTGGGGGTAGTCTGGTTGCGAATGCTAATTCGACTAGTCTCAGTTTCAGTGGTGGCACTTTAAGTGCTGGCTCCAGTTGTTTGATCACTGTCAATGTTTATGCACAATCTGTTGCAGCCGGTGACTCCCTGGAGAATTGTACTGGTTTAATTTCGACTACATCGACTGAGAGTAAAGGAGCCAGTGCTTGTGCTTCCTTGTTAGTTACCAACGAGAACTCTGATTATGGTGATGCTCCTGCCAGCTTTGGTGATGCTTCACATGTGATTGATAGCAGCTTATATTTAGGTGATACGCCACCGGATGCTGAGTCTGGTAGTCAGTATAGCTACAATGCATATGGTGATGGGGATGAGATTAACGATGGGTCAGGCACCTGGTATATGTCTGGTGATGAAGATGGTGCACCTCGCCAACCAGTGAGTGACTACATTCCTCTGTTTCCTGTGCTAAAAATGACAGCGATGACATATTCGGCTGATTTTAAAGTTAATAATGCAAAGGCAGTGGCTGCAACTTTGTATGGTTGGATTGATTTTGATCATGACGGTGTGTTTAGTGCAGATGAAGCTACTTCTGTGTCTGTTCCTGCCAGTTCATTTAATGGTACTGCGACACTGAACTGGGATGTCCCTGTTGATATTGAGTTGGGCACAACATTTATTCGTTTGCGTCTGACTACTGATAGCAGTGTTACAACAGCAACACCCAGTGGCGTTGCGAGTGACGGTGAGGTTGAAGATTTTGCACTGGCTGTTGCACTGGACATTCCGCCCAATAGTGATGCTATTTCTATTACTACCGGTGAAACACCATTGGCTTGTCAGTCAGTAGTTTTCAGTGATGATTTTGACGATCTGGCGATTGGGCAATTCATTGGCCCTCATCGTGGTGGTGCAACGTATACGCTCCGTGATTGGGTTGTTAACGGTGGTGGCGGTGACACTTATGCCCGAACCGACGATGGAACTGATCTGGGGCTGGGTACATCGATCTATCTCGGTAATGGCGGTGTTCGCCGTGTGAGTCCGAGAATTGTTTCTGGTCTTGAGTTTGATGCTAATGGACGAATGACCACACCACTTGATGCTGTTGAACTACGCGATGATGTAGATGACCGTACACCGGGCGTTACGCTAGCGAGTTATGGCAGTGATTCTGACTGGGGGCCGGAACCAGTAACTTTTTCACGTAGTTTTGCCACCGAGGTGGGTAAAAATTACCGGCTTTATTTCAAGGCACTTCCTGAGGATGTCGGAGGGAGCTTTGTTGCAGGTACTATGCGCCTGGATTTACCGGGTGGCTCCATTCATTTCAAAATTCCATCGAGTAGCGAAGGAACTTTGGATTACTCTGTCGAATTTACAGCGTTAAATACAACGTCAACTGTTAATTTTGTTAACTATGGGCATATTCTTTCCGGGGGCGGGGCTGGTTGGTGTGACCCTGCTTCTGAGTATGTTAATAACCCTTGGTGTACTGTCGGTGGTGGTAGTGGTAGCGGCAATGAGCTAATCATTGATAACGTGGCTGTGACTGAATCTGTCTGTGCGCAAAGTGGGAGTATTTCGGGTGTTGTCTATGTAGATGATGATAGTAATGATAGCTACACTGCTGCCAGTGATACTGAACTACCTTCGGTTGCAGTGTCACTCTTCAATGAGGCAAACAGCGTTCTGGTGAGCACTACCAGCACAGCGGCAAACGGCTCTTATAGTTTCATCAATCTGGATACATCGCTGGTTTACCGTATTGAAGTCGATACAGCCGATGGTGATTTACCCGCCGGTTCCATACCCGGAACGATTAACCCGCTGACCGGGGTTGCAGTAACAGCAGGAAGTACGACTGCTGATCAAAACTTTGGCTTTGATATTGGCGCAATAACTCCGTCGGTTTATACAGCGGTAGGTGAATATCGTTTTGATGACTGCGCTGATGATGGTAGTTGGGGCACTGATTCTTCCGGTAACAATAATACGGCGACTGGTTCGGCGACGATCATCACTGATGATTTCAAGAGCTATGGTTGTACTTCAGTCAAGAACAGCA